>NZ_RDQG01000016.1 GCF_003697815.1 Halalkalicoccus subterraneus
CGGACCCTGGATATTTACATGAACTCGCAAACTTTATCTTCACTACGTGGGGTATGTTACATGTTGATTTCTTCATATTTGTTGACACGGATATTGATCCCTTTGACCAGCGTGAGGTACTAGAAGCACTCGTTCTACACGCAGACCCCGATAGTGACTTTCACCAGTTCGGTGTCGAAACGATGCCAAAAGTGCCGTTGAATATCTACCAGACTCCCAGTGAGAAAGGTAATGTTCAGACGGGAACCTCGAAGGCCAAAACAGCCAAAGCATATGTCGACGCGACAAAAAACGACGATGCGAATATCGACATATCGGACGGCGAACTGCGCGAGTGGGCGCGATCCGTGCTCGTAGACGCAGGGGCCGACCCCGATGCAATCCACATCGATCCGATCAGGGGGGCCCAATGACAACGTTTCGCGACCACCTGCAGGCTCTCGAAAGTGACGGAGACCTGCTGATGGTGAACGATCGAGTCCACTGGGATGAGGAGGCAGCGGTCGTCGCTGCCGAAGCGCTTAAAGGCGGCTGTGGTGCCCTTAAATTTGTCTCTACACCTGGTAAGGTCAACTTGGCCAGCGGCGTGTACGCAGGTCACGCCCAGATTGCTAGTCGCCATCACCAACCGTGGTGCCGCCTTAAGAACTCGCTCAATCGTGATGGGAGCGATTACATACAACTCCTAAAATCACTCTCCCGACGAGACACGCGCAAACTCGCAGATGTCGCCGTTGAGGACCCGATCGCGACGATCGATCCCTCCCTCGCTCCAACCTCGCTAGGACTCCCAACTATTGAACCCAACGGGCGGCAGTTGATCACGCTCGGATCGCTCGCCGTTGAGCACGACGGAATCACTTCATGGGCACCGGTTCGTGGTGCGATCCACCGACGATCCCGGCTTCGCCTCTCGATCCCGAAGTCGTTCGTCGAGTGGTGTGGCGACAGCCGACGAACGAGCGTCTCGCTTGGCGTCGGCGCAGCCCCACACGTTGCCGCGCTACAGGGCTGGACGCTAGATCGAACGACGCCAACTGTCCCAGAGATAGCAGCCGCCCTCGACGGAACCGCCATCTCGGACATTGATGGACGGATGGTTCCTACGCACGCAGAAGTACGGATCGACGGTTCAATCATTGATATCGATGACGGGGTTGGCGGGCCAGTCGCGATCTGGGAGCGAGGCTGTGAGATGGCGGGTATAACCGTTGAAGTCGAGACCATTGCAACACGTGAGGACCCTGTTGTCCCGTTTGTTCCCCTTGGGGAACCCCTAACTGATGATCTCCATCTGACCGCGCTCGTTGAGGCTGCGGCTCTATACCGACGTATCAACGGCTACTGGGGAGTCTCGCCGGTGTCCTGGATTCGACTACCTGTCGAGGGACGGCTCGGACTCTGTCTTGTCTCTAGCGAAATCCTCTACTCGGGGTTCGAGTGGCAATTGGCAAACGTTTTATTCTCGTTCTCGAAATACTTTGATAAGGTATTGATACTGGATGAGCACACTGAACCTGACGACCTCGCGCGAGCGCTTGACGATATGTGGGTAAAAGCCCATCCAAGTAACGACTGGGTATTCAGTGAGCCCAACGCACCCGCTGCCAGTACTCCAATGTATCGCAGCAACGGAGAGACTGGATCGCGCCTCTACATCGATGCGACCTGGGATCCTCGCTGGGACGAGGAGTACATTGCCCCACGTGTGACATTCGAGAATTCGTATCCTCAGGACGTTCGGAAATCAGCCTGTGAGAAGTGGGCCGCTCTCGAGTTGGAGGAGGAGTTAAATGAGTGAAGTAATCCGTATCTCGGTTGGGGCGGGTACGGCCGAAGGAGTCAACAGTGCTTACCACTTTCCCAACCGCGGTGTCGTCATCGATCCGGGGCCGCCGACCGAAGCAGCGTGGACGGCGCTCACCGACGCAATCGACTCCGTAAAAACAGTTGAGCATGTGCTCGTGACACACTGGCATTCAGACCACGTCGGCCTTGCGTGTCGCCTTGCCGAGGCGGCGGACGCAACGCTTCATATGCATCTGGAGGACGCACCTCTTGTCAGAGACTACGCAGCCGCACGCGAGCGCCGCCTTGATCGAGATATCGAGACACTCCAGCAGTGGGGTGTCCCGAAGAAACAATGTAAGGCACTGCGTGAAGTGGACTCGCCGTCCCAGATTCCTACGACGTACCCGGTTACGGCCCATGAGGACGGCGAGACTGTCGCCGGTATAGAAGTTCTCCACACGCCTGGCCACACACTGGGTCACGCTTCGTTCGCCTGCGAAGGGACGCTGCTACTTGGCGATCTCCTCCTTCCAACATACACGCCAAACGTCGGGGGGAGCGACACGCGTACTGAGGACCCACTGGCAGCATACCTCACCTCTGTTGATCGGGTGAATGCCCGCTTCGACGAGGGCGAACCCGGCCACGGGACAAGAATGAATGTGACAAAAGCAGTCGACGAAGTCAAAGAGCATCACCGTGAGCGCGCTCACGCGGCTTTCCGCGCGCTGCGAACCGCTGAGGAGTCAACGCCATGGGCCGTCGCACGCCACCTCTTCGGCGAGATGAACGGCATCCATATCAAGTTTGGTGCCGGCGAAGCTGCGGCACATCTCAATCGACTGGCTGTCCTCGGTATCGTCGAACGACAGAACGGAGAGCCGATACGCTACCGCCCGCTCGTCGAGGATTATCCGTCCGATCTGACCTTGACGCCGTAGTAGACGATTCCTCGAAAGTTTCCTTGTATCCCCGACTATAGCCCGACCCGGCGCCGGTGACAGGCAATAATACCACATTCGAATTCTTTGTCTTCAGGCTCGGCACCGTTCAAACGCATCTCCGGCTTGCAGTACCGTTGCATCATCAAACACCTCACCGACGAACATCAATCCGACCGGCAGTCCCTCGCTTGTCCCCGCAGGAACTGAGAGCGCGGGATGTCCGGTGACATCGAATGGAGATGTATTGGCGAGCATGTTCACTGCCCGTTCGAGAATCTGGAGTCGTGAGGGGTTCTCAAGGCGCTTGTGGGCAGTCTGGGGCGTTGTCGGCATCGCAAGAACGTCGACCTCGGCGAGCGCCGCGTTGTAGGACGTAGCGAGATCCCGCGAGAGATTCTGGGCTTTCGCGTAATAACGCCCGTGGTATTCCTCAGTGAGGTACTCTCCGAGAGCCACCACGAATTTGACCGTTGGCGGGAACTCATTGGCGCGCTCCCGACGTGCCTGGCCGAACGCCGCCATCAGTTCAGTATCGTAGTAACCGTTGCCGAAGTGGCCGATTCCCTCTCCGGCGATAGTCGCGGCCGTTTCCTCGTTTGCGATTCCGTTCCAGATCGCGAGCCCGTCACGGTGCATTGGCACCGATATGTCTCGGAGTTTGGCGCCCGTGTCAGCGAGGTCTTCGAGTGCAGCGGTAACGGTCTCATCGACCCCAGCCTCGCTCTCGGCATGGTCGAACCCCTCCTTGAGGACGCCGATCGTGAGATCGGCGGGGTCGGACGTGAGGGCCTTGCTATAGGATTCAGTAGGGACGGCCCCCTGGCGCGGATCCAACCCATCTGCGCCGGCGATCGCTTCGAGCGTACGGGCACAGTCTGTCACTGAGCGCGCGAGGGGACCGGCGTGGTCGAATGAGCGACCGAGCCCAACGATTCCTGTGTAGGGGACAAGTCCATAAGTTGGTTTGTGCCCGACGCAACCGCTCCAGGAGGCTGGAATTCGGACAGAGCCGGCCTGGTCGGTACCGATGGCGATGTCGACGTCACCGCTGACGACTGCGGCGGCTGATCCGCTTGAAGAACCCCCGGCGAGGTACTCGGGGTCTCGCGGGTTCGGTACAGGGCCGTGGGCGGACATTTCTCCACTGCCCGAGAAGGCCATGTTTTCCATGTTGAGCTTCCCCGTGATCGTTGCACCCTCCTTGAGCAATCGCGTCGCGATCGTTGCGTCGGTGGAAGGAACGTATCCCGAGAATAGGGCCGAACCGCAGGTCATCTCAATGCCGGCCAGAGAGATACTGTCCTTCAACCCGACGTCGTACCCTTCGAGGAGTCCCGACTCGTTTTTCGAAACTGAACAGCGCCGGACAAAGGCGTTTAATGGATCGTCATCTTCAGTCGGGACATTGTTGGCTCGATCTGCGTGGGCGGGCACTATCGGAGCCGATGATTCGATTTCTTCGAGTCGTTCATATGCTTCTAGTAGCCCGGGTGCGACGGCCGCGAATTCCTCACGTTCCGTCTCGGTGAGTTTGATGTGATGCACAGCAGCGTACCGTTCGAGATCGTCTGGAGCCGGTGGTTCTATATCTTTCATGCACCTCCGTCACTTGTGGCACCGATAAGCGTGTCGATAGATCACACATTCAAGATTATCCGGTCGGTTTAAACTTGACGCCGTAGCGTGGCACACCCTCTTGTGCGTAAATCTGCCGGATCGTTGTCCGGACCTCGTCGCCGACCACGACTGCCTCGGGATCGACGTCGGCCAACTGTGCCGGCAGTGTCGCCTCGCCGTCGCCGGCTTCCAGCGCGACAATAGCGACCGCGTACGCACCCTCGCGTTTCTGTAATTCGGCGAACTCTGGTGGGGCACCGCCCTGGCCGATGACCGTTAGCGCTTCGATCACCCCATCTCGGGCAGCCTCAATCCGCTCGAATTCGACCCGCGAGTGGCACTCTTGGCAAGCCCCCCGTGGCGGGAACGTGACTCCGCCGCAGTTGGGACACTGGCCAGCGACAAGCCGATAGCGCTGATCGAGTGATTTTTGCCAGTTCGGGAGACTGACGTTCGCACCGCCGCCAGCGACTTCGCTATCGACGACGTAGCCACGTTTGCGAAGGTAGGCTGTGTACTCTATTGACTCTCCGGCCTCAAGATCATCGATCCCTCTAACCGGGAGGCTTCCTTCAAGACTGAACGCGACCGCACTGCCACCGCCAAAGAAACCGCCGATGGTCATGCCGCCCTCGCTTGCCTCTGAAAGCGCTACAAGCAGACCGATGGGGACCGTCGCGACCCCAGCGTCTCCGATCCGGTCAACTACGGTCCCAATTGCTACAGCCTCATTCGAGAGAGGCAGGTCGCCCGCGACCCGGTAAGGGAATTTCCCGTCACGTTGGTGAAGCGCTGCGGCGGTCGCTTCGGTCGTATCGCCTGCCAAGGCTGATACCGCCTCGGTTACAGCCTCGCGGACCGCGGTTCGCTCGTAGGTCGTAATATCGAGCGAAGCAACCTCGCGCTCGCCTCGAGGCCGAAATCGAATTCCCGGAGTTTCGTCATTATGCCAAGCGACATCTCGGACGGGGACGGTTGCGTTGTCGTCGACCACGAAGGCGGCTGCGCCGGCACCCAGTGGGTGGTCGGCATCGGCGGGGTCTCCCTCCGGACAGTCAGCGGCGACGACCAGCGCTGGCCCGTCGGTATCAAGCGCGCGTGCAAGTGCCTCACCGCCAGCAGCGGTGTGCTGGGTCGAAATAGAGCCCGCAGCGTCATTTGGAAGTGCGACCATTCGGACGAACCGAGAGAGGAAGTCGCCTTCGGCCATAGGCGGAGTCGTCGTCGCCGCCGCTACGAGGTCGATCGCTGAACGGTCAACAGCTGCGTTTTCAAGGGCACGTTCGGCCGCCGCAACGGCCATCGTCAATGTGTCCTCATCAGCCGCAGGGACCGCCTTTTGATCGATCCCGCCCGCGTCAGCATGACCCCACGCCGCGGCCGTCTCCTCGGTCGGCAACCGGAACCGAGGGAGGTAGACCCCAGCGGCGTCGATTCCCCTCATGCTGCCTCCTCCCGCTCGAAGACGTGAACGGTTACCCCGCCGCCGGATCCGCCGACATTGTGTGTTAGTCCGTATTGGGGCTCCTCGACTTGCACGTGGGCCTCGCCCCGGAACTGATCGAACGCCTCAACAATCTGCCCAGTGCCCGTAGCGCCAATTGGGTGGCCCTTCGATTTGAGTCCGCCGCTTGTGTTGGTCGGCAATTCGCCATCGGAATCGGTGATCCCTTCCCGAAGGAGCCGTCCGGCCTCACCGCGCTCGCAGAAGCTCAAATCCTCGTAGGCGAGCAGTTCGGCAATAGCAAAGCAGTCGTGGACCTCCGCGAAGTCGAGGTCCTCCGGGCCGATCTCGGCCTCCTTGTAGGCGGCCTCACCAGCCCGGACGCTTGCGGGGATACTCGTGAGCGTTTCACGTTGGAAGAGGCCTACCCGCCCGCTTGAGGCGCCCGCGCCCGCGACACGGATCAAGTCCTCACCGTGCTTGCGGGCAACCTCCTCGCTCGCGACCAGCACCGCGCTCGCGCCGTCTGTGGTTGGACAGCAATGATACAGATTGAGTGGGTCAGCAACCGATGGCGCCGAAACGGCGTCGTCGAGTGTGCACTCGAATCCAAGGTGCGCCTTGGGGTTCTTTGCTCCATTCGCGTGGTTCTTGACTGCGACCCGCGAGAGGTCTTCAACGGTCGTGTCGTACGCATCCATATGGGCGCTTGCCATCTGAGCGTAGACGCCGGCAAAAGTGGTCCCGCTAATGCGTTCCCACTCTGTCTCGCCACTGACGCCGAGCCACCACTTTGTCTGGTCGCCACTTGTGTCAGTCATTACCTCGTACCCGCCCGCCAACGCCACGTCAACCATACCTGAGCGAACAGCAGTAACGGCTTGACGAAACGCGTAGCCGCTGGCCGCACAGGCGTTTTCAACTCGTGTAGTTGGAACGCCATGTAAGCCGATATGCTCGGTTACCGCCGGTCCCGAGAGACCGATCTGTCGGCCCCCGACGCCAAGTGTCCCTAGGTACGCCTCGTCGATCGCTCCTGTCGAGAGATTGCCCTCGCTGCTCTCGAGCGCTGTTTCGAAGGCATTCTCGAACAGCGAGAGGTAAGTCTCCTCGGGGAAGGAACCGAATGACGACTGTCCGGCTCCGATCACGTATGCATCTCGCATATCGCCACGTTCCCGCCCATGTAACTTATAGAATTGGTTCGATCAGTGCCACGCGCAGTGGTAAGAGTCCATACTATGGTTCGGTCACCCGGAGGACCGGCTTGACCACCTTACCGGCCTCCTGTTCTTCGACCGCTCGCTCGATCTCCTCGAAGTCATAGTAGGTGACGAGTTCGTCGAACGGGAACTTCCCGGCACGATAGAGGTCGATCAGGTCAGAGATGAACAGGTCCGGCGTGGAGTTGCCCTCGATAACTCTCTTGACGTTACGGCCGAGCAGGACGTTGTTCAAGTCGAGACTCACCTCGGTCCCCAGCAGTGGGGCGCCAACGACCGTACAGTCGGCGTTCTGTCGCAGGCAGTCGACCGCCTGCCGGAGAACGGTCGTGTTGGCCGTCGTCTCGACGTTGTAGTCGGTGCCCCCACCGAGGTGGTCGTGGACGGCGTCGACCGTATTGTCGACGACGTCGGGATCGATGGCGTGAGTCGCACCCAACTTGAGCGCTGCCCCGCGACGAGACTCTATGAGGTCGACGGCGAGTATGTCCGTATAGTCCTTCAGGTCCGCGGCCATGACCGCGCTCAGCCCGGCTGACCCGGTCTCGAAGACGACGATAGAGGAGGCCGCCTGCGGATCAAGAGTATTGATGACGGCGCTCGCATCCGTCTGGATACCACACCCGAGCGGGCCCAGAAGTTCGAGCGAAACATCGTCCCCGTCAAGAACGATGTTTCGCTCGGTGGCCAGCGCGTGGATCCCGAAGGAGGACTGGCCGAAGAACATACCGCTTACCTCCTCACCGTTATCGTGAATCGGCGCCGACCTGTCCCCGACCCACCGGCCGGCGAAGTTGTGCTTGAAGAACCCCTCGCAATACGTGACATCGCCCTCTCGTCAGTTTAGGCAGTTCCCGCCGTAGTCGAACGTGAGAACGACCCTGTCGCCGGGATTCACTTCTGTGACATCCTCCCCGATTCCCTCGACAACACCCGGTCCCTCGTGGCCGGTACCGCTGGCAGCGGAGTCGGGTAGTACTGCTCTCTGACTGTGATGTACGTGTGACACAGTCCGGCACCAACGGTGCGAACCTGAACCTCTCCAGGCCAGAGATCGTCTAATTCCAGTGATCCAATCTCGAATGATCCTGATTCTTCCCGTACGACTGCAGCTTCGATCTCTATAGATTCACATCAATAGTATTATATTTAATATATAAATATTTTGATATTTAATTCCAATCGTGTGTTGTCATCAGGTATGATGTACTCTCAGTCGGTGCGAACCAAATATTTTTAATCGCCCTCTGAGAAGCCGTCTCCGGATGAGCTATTCCGGTCCGACAGACCTGTTTATCGACGGCGAGTGGACAAGTTCCGAGAGCGGCGAGACGCTCGTCACAGAAGATCCAGCGACCGAGGAACCCTACGCGGAGGTCGCAGAAGCCACGACGGAGGACATCGACCGCGCCGTCTCAGCCGCGGAGAGAGCGGTCGGGCGCGAGGTGGAGTGGCGATCACTGGCCCCCCGGGAGCGTGGCGCACGGCTGTACGCCATGGCCGACGCGATCGAGGAACGAAAGGACGAGATCATCCGTGTCGAATCTCGAGACAACGGCAAGACTCCCTTCGAGGCGACCCTGGATGTCGACATGGTAATCGACACCTTCCGGTACTACGCCGGTTGGACCGACAAGATCCAGGGCAACGAGGTGCCGGTCCCCGGCGACAGGCTGAACTACACGGTTCGCGAGCCGCTCGGCGTCACCGGCCACGTAATCCCATGGAACTACCCGTTCCAGCTCGCCGGCCGAAGCCTCGCGCCAGCGCTGGCCTGCGGGAACACGGCCGTCCTAAAACCCTCCAGTACGACGCCCCTGTCGGCGCTATACTACGCGATCGCGGCGGAGGAAGCGGACCTGCCCGACGGTGTCTTGAACGTCGTCCCCGGACGGGGGAGCACCGCCGGGAACCGCCTCGCCGAACACCCGGACGTCGATCACGTCGCGTTCACGGGCAGCACGGGCGTCGGCAAGGCCGTTATGGAGCACGCCTCGCGAAACGTCACGAGCGTCACGCTCGAACTCGGGGGGAAGGGGCCGAACCTCGTCTTCCCGGACGCCGACCTCGACGCCGCTGCCGGAGGGGTCCACTACGGCATCTTCATGAACGCCGGCCAGATGTGCTGGGCGGGGTCACGCCTGCTCGTCCACGAAGACGTCCACGACGAGGTGGTCGATCGAGTCGTCGAACGGGCTAAATCGACGCCGCTTGGAAGCGGGATTGACGACGACGGCCGAATGGGACCAACTGTCAGCGAAAGCCAACAGCAGGAGGTGCTCGAGTACATCGAGACGGGCAAAAACGAGGGTGCAACGGTCGCGACCGGCGGCAATATTCCCTCCGAGAAGGATGTCGGCCACTTTGTCGAGCCGACCGTGTTCACTGATGTTACCAATGATATGACGATCGCCCGTGAGGAGATCTTCGGACCCGTGCTGTCGGTGATTGAGTTCGCCGACCGTGAGGAGGCCATCGAGATCGCCAACGATTCTCCCTACGGATTGATGGCCGGAATTTGGACTACAGACCTGAAGACGGCCCACTCGGTCGCCGATTATCTCGATTACGGGATGGTGAGCGTCAACGAATTTCCAGTTACCCAGCCTCAGACGCCCTTTGGCGGATTCGAGCAGAGCGGCCTCGGACGGGAGCAGGGTACCGAAGCCATCCACGAGTACACCCAGACAAAGAACGTCAACGTCAATCTTGAGTAGCGTTCTCCCGCCGCACGTTTATCCCTGAGAACGGAGAGCCGGTTCCCGAGAAGACCGTACAAAATCCCGTTGCTACCGACGTTCGCACGGATCTCAGCAAACCATCGGCTCCGCGCCTGGTAATTCAGACGACCGCTTCTGGGAGGAGCCAGCTGTGAAAAACATTGTCGACCTGGGCGACAAGATCTATCGTGTACGGCGAAACCGGGTGTACGATTCGTGTGTCAACATTACGTCCACTGAGGAGTCACTCGGAAATCAGCCCCGCGAACCGGGATGGCTGCGCATACTGGTGCGGGGAGACCAACCGATCCAGCTGACGGTTCTCGAATCATCTCCGAGAAGCTTTATAGTGGCGTGTCCCAGGTATTGAACCGTATGACCCTCATCGAGAGCGCGCTCTCCGAGGAGCACCGCGAAATCCGAGACCGGTCGGCGGCCTTCGCCGCCGACGTCGTCGAACCGGAGGCAGAACGCATCGAGCAGGACGATGAGTTCCCTCGCGAAGTGATCGAACAGGCGGGCGAATACGGTCTCCTGGGGATCATGGTTCCCGAAAAGTACGGCGGCGAGGGGTCGGACTTCCTCTCGTACTGCCTGGCTGTCGAGCGGATCGCCGAGGCAAGCGGCGCGGTCGCCGAGACGATCCAGGGCCACACGTTCGCAGCGCTCCCGATCTTGAACTTCGGCACCGAGAAACAGAAATCCGAGTACCTCGAACCAATGGTCCGTGGAGAGCATGTCGGCGCGATGCTGTTGACCGAGCCTAGCGCAGGCAGTTCGCCGACGGAACTCGAGACGGTCGCCGAGGCCGACGACGGGGGCTACTCGATCGCCGGCGAGAAGTCCTTCGGGACGAATGCCGGCGTCGCAGATATCCACCTCGTCGTCGCGCGTAAGCGCCCTGCGCCCGAGGAGGGTCACGGTGTGAGTGTCTTTCTTGTTCCTGCCGTCGATGATCAGGAGGGATTCACCTTCGAACGCGAGATGTTTATGGGGATGCGTGGCCATGTCACTGGCGACTCAACGTTTGATGACGTCCACGTGAGCGAGAATGCACTGCTGGGCGAGATAGGTAGGGGCTTTCGGATCGCAATGGGAACTATCGACATGGCCCGAACAGGATTGGGCGCTATCGGGATAGGTATTGCCCGCGCTGCGTTAGATGAGGCAATCGACTACGCTGGCACGCGTGAGCAAGGTGGCCAGGCAGTCGGCCAGTACCAGGCAGTGCAGGTACTCGTCGCCGATATGGATGCTCAACTAGACGGGGCGCGCCACCTTGTCTACGATTCGGCAAAGTCGATCACTGACGGTCAGGGCGACACACGCAAGTCGAGTAAGGCGAAGTTCGTCTCGAGCGAGGCTGCTGAGTTCATTACTCGTAACGCAATCCAAGTCTATGGCGGGAAAGGCTATCGAAAGGATCTGCCGCTTGAGCGCTACTACCGAGATGCGAAGATACTGAGTATCATTGGCGGAACAAACGAGATTCAGCGAACAACCGTTGCAAGTGAAGTGCTGAATCTCTAGTACCAAAACAAACCCTCGGGTAACGGCATTTGCCTCGTCCTATCTAGAAATACTATATCTTCAACGCCGTTCCGGTGAATTCATCGATTTTCAGCTAACCAGCCATGTCTCACAATTATTCCTCCCCTTTATAGTTGGATGATCTAAAAACCGCACTGGTTAAAAACGGAATGGGATATACGTGGCCGCAAGTCAGCAGCTAGTCGTCGCTTGGTTCGCCAGGTTCTTTCTCGCCGAGTTCGACGGCCAGGAAGTCTGCTTCGTGATCTCCGAGAAATGCGTTAACACCTTCTTTCTCCACGTCGGAGCCGAGCAGACGATTTTGGAGTTCGCGCTCGTGGGAGAGAGCATCCCAAAGGGGCATTTCGAGGCCCTCGTTGACAGCCAGTTTGTTATGGCCAACAGCCATGTGGGACTTCTGGGCGATTTGCTGGGCGAACTCGCGGGCGGCGTCTTCAACCTCTCCAGCAGGGTGGAGCTCGTCGAAGATGCCGCGATCAGTCGCTTCTTCCGGTGAGATTGTCTCACCAGTAATCATCATTTTGAGTGCGGTGGACCGATCGATATAGCGGGGAAGCAGTTGTGTTCCCGCCTCACCAGCGATGAGACCGAGGTGAATCTCTGGCATGCCAACGTTGTAATTATCATCATTACCGACATATCGGAAGTCACAGGCCAGCGCGAGTTCTAACCCACCACCCATACAGTGACCATCCACTACCGCAATGAAGATGGTATCGGTCGTCCGCATCTTCATGATGATCTCTTTGCTCGTCTGGCTTGCATAGCCTACTTGTTTACCCGATTCCTCCTGAAGTGCTTTGATATCAAAGCCCGTTGAGAAGAACTTCTCGTTAGCACTTCCGAACAGAACGGCTCGGACATCTTCATCAAATCGGACTGTCTCGACGGCTCGCTGCAATTCAAGGAGAACGTCGATATTATGGGCGTTAGCCGGTGGTCGATCGATACGGATGGTTCCGACATGATCCTCTAAGTCTGTCTGGAAGAATTCCAGGTCTAGCTCGCTAAACGCTTGCATACATCTCATTGATCAACAGTGGCGCATAAGTAACTTTCCATCATAATTGATCTCGGGAAACCCTTCGACTACTATAACTACTAAAAAATACTGTGACCACCTCTCGCGATGAATAGGGAAAACAGAGGATGATTATTCGGTATCGGGCTGTTTACCATCGAACTTGATGCGTTCGAAAACGGTATTACAGCTATTGCAGTAGTACTGCATCTTCGATATCTCACTTCCGAACGCGGATTCCCGTTCGGTATCCGCTGAGTCACAGAATGGGCAGATGATGTTCAGATCCGAATCTTGGTCGTTCATGGCGATCAATTCATCGCGAAGAGTTCGTTCTCGGTCCCCCGAAGCTGTCGGGTATCGGCGTCACTGATTGATCCGTCACCAACGCGTCGTCTGACTTCGTTCCACTCGCTGAGTGCCGGACCGTCCCAATCGACGCTGTCAAGCGAAACGGCCGTATTCTTGAACAAGTCGCGGTAGTGTCCTTCGAATGCTTTGCGAATCTCGGTAATCGAACGGTTAGTGAACCCAGCTTGGAACAGTGGATCCGTTGCTTCGTTGTATTCTGCAGGTCCGATGAACGCAAGCGCTTGAGGCAATGTTGTTTCCAGAGTAGTCTGTATTGTGTCAGGATCTTCTTCGGCTAGTGCCTCTAAACGAGCGTCATGGTACTCGAGATGAAAGTACTCATCTTCACCCATTTTGGTGATTAGTCCATCGAGATCATCCTTATCGATGGCATCGATTAGGTACCACGCTGCGCGGTCGGCTGGTGCGATTGAGGCTACATATGCCGGCCAGTTCCCATCGATCCGATCAAGACAGGCGGCGTTATGGAACTCCTCTGCGTCGCGTTGACCGTTGAGCCAATCTAGATCCCGGCCTTGTGACTGCAGTTCATTGATGAACTGGCGGAAGTGACCGATTTCCTCTTGGGCGGCACTTGCCCCGCCGATATCGTCCTCAAGTGAGGGTCCAGCGAGGCTCCATTGAGCGTTCCGGTGCCCAAGGATGAGTTTGGTGTCTGCGATAGCTTGTACATAGTCGACCGCTGAGTCTGGCCATTTACTCATCAGCACCCACCCTCATTGTAGGCTGCTTGCCGGTGACCTCAATCAGATTTTCCTCGCGAACGACTGCGAGGAAATCCCAGTCCTCTTCGTCGAACGTGTTGTGTGCATACATCCTTGCTAAGCGGTCACTCTGTGCCCGCACGTTACCGATATGGAGCGTCTCATCGCCTTGGTTGATCCGTGCAAATACTTCGTATTTCATCGATCTTAGAGGCTAATTCCCGCTTCCCGCATCTTCTCTCTGACCTCGGCGGTGAGCATATCTTTCGACCAGACTGGATCCCAAACCACCTCAATGTCGACGGTTTCGACGCCATCAAGGATGGTCAAACAACTTTCGATGTCGTTCTGGATCATGTCGTAGGCTGGACATCCCATACAAGGGTACGTCATCTCAACGGTGACTGCTCCACTATCAGCCTCAATGTCGTAGATCATCGCCATTTCGACTAGGCTGACGGGAATGTGTGGATCGGGGATCTCATCAACAACATCCCAAAGATATCCTTCGAAGGGGGTTGCGTCCGCGCGGCGCCGCTCAACAAACTCGCTCGCGTGCGAAGAGTCGGATATACCTTTTGTTCGTGGTTGTACGCTCGACATAAGCTATACCTCGACCTCGACTTTACCTGATTGGATGAGCTCAACGTACTTTTCGTTGGCCGGACCGCGGGAACGCCAGCGGTCCATGACATCGCCCCACGAAATGGATTCGTTGTAGCGCCATTCTTTGTTCTCTGCGTCGAACGCGATCGGCATGTCATACTCGATGACGTACTCGTCCGCCTCTTCATCGTAGTGAGCTGGAACGTTTAGGTCGAGTTCGTTCATTAGAGGTAACGACCGCGAAAGCCAATCTTGACGGAGTTCGTCGTTGGACTTGCCTTTAATTTGGTACTCAAGTTGATCATCATGTTTTTTCTTGTCGTCGGGCAATCCGAACCACTCGATTCCGATCGGGAACATCCAATCAACCGCTTCCTGCAGCTTTCGATGGGTTTTGTCGTTTTTGTTCGCAAGACGGCGCATCCACGTCTCTCCGTGGCGGAGGTGGAACTGTTCTTCCTTGTTGACTTTCGTCAGCGCGCGTTTCCAGGGCGCATATGAGGTATTTTCGTGGATATCGCCCAAGAGGACGATACCTGCACGGTCGAACAAGCCGTGGGCCGTCACGAGCTCCGCGAAATTCTCAATGTGCTGATCGAACCCGTATGTATTGCGGAACTCATGAGGCTCGCGCCCGTAAATAAGGTCTTCGCGGTTCTCACCCAAGTCTTCAAGCAGGCGGTAAGCAATGTGGCCGTGGCCGAGTTCGTCCTGGATTACGCTGATACAGGACGCTCGTGCGTTAGGCGACGGTGCGTTGAGAGACTGATCATAGTACGCGGGCGCACTCATCAGCTCTGTATCTCCCGAGACCAGCAAAATCTGTTTCAAGGCTTTCTTGTAGCCTTCGGTCATCTCATCGGTCGATTCAATCATCTTTCCATTCTGAACTTGCTGTTTCAACTGTTTCTCTGTTGGCATGGTCTACCTCTACACTCCAATTGTTTGGCCAGCACTATAATTGTTTTCTGTATACGATTTTCGTATCCGATTGCCGAATTCAGATCCTCTTCAAGACCATTTAGGGAAAACCATCATCATTATGATGGAAGAGATGACAGGACCTTTTTGGTAGTTGGGAGCAGAAGAGAGAACATGACGTACGAACTACGACACAGTACGGTCGATGACGGTAAGGAAATCCTCGAACTCTGGCACGGGTTCACAGAGCACCTTTCGAAGTACGATGATCGCTACCAGCATAAAGAGGACGCAGACAATCGATGGCTACAGTACTTCGAGAATCAACTTGTCGACTCAAAATACGGGACAGTGATCATCGCCGAACACGAAGAAACAGGCGAATTGATTGGCGTTCTTGAAGCACGTGTGATGGGTGATCATCCAATTTTTCGTCTCAAGGATCACGGGTACATTAATGGTCACTATGTTCGGGAGGACCATTGGAATGAGGGCGTTGGTAAGGCGTTGATTGAGGAGGCTCATACTTGGTTCGCTGACTCACCGCGTGACATCGACTTCTATCGAATTGACGTGGTTGACGGCGACGAGAAGGCCGCAGAGGTGTACGAAAAACTCGGATTCGAACCAGTTGAACACGTCTTCGAACGCTCCATCGAGGAGCAGTAGAACCCATGGTTGAGACATACACTATCGAGTTCGTCGATGAGGGGGTGACCCTTGAGGTGGACGAAAACGAATCAATCCTTGAGGCAGCAGAGGAAGCTGGACTTGATCTGCCCTACCAATGCCGGATGGGTGTCTGTGGCGTCTGTAGCGGGATGTGTGAGAAGGGCGAAACAGATCAGATGGAGGGAATGTTTCTCTCTGAAAGCGAAAAAGAGGATGGCTATGTTCTCACCTGTATCGCGAAGCCTCGTTCAGACATGCAGATACGGACCAACGAGAGCCCTTAGCGTATTGTACATCGAACCAAGAGCCTCATGATTGTTTATTCGTGATCGACGACCGAGTTCGATACATCTGAACTGATCTTGATTTCTGATTCCTCGTTCTAACTGTCGGCTGGAACCCCGTGACAGACCGCGTAGTATTCATTCAATCGTATTACCAAGTGTATGCTATTAGCCGTATACGAATTCGTATACACGTGTTACCAGACCTCTAGAGCACGCTAGCACCCGATAAAGATAGTAGATCTTATCGAAGCCAGTAGATGCTTTACAGAAATATGTTTGTAATATGTTTCCGGAGGGTAGAAGGCCTACTCCAGAATTATATTACAAACATACATTAGTAATACTTGATGTCTATGTAAAATAGTATGTGAGACAATATCATAGGGGATAATAGATAACACTTCACAGCGTCAAATAATATGGCATTTCAGCGGCTGACCTGATTCTCTGTCGATGGTATACGAATTCGTATACACTATTTGAATACATGCATGGGAAATACAGCGACGCTTTCGGGCCAGTGTAGTAACTAAAGAAAGCAGCATTCGGAAAACGGGGTTACGGCGGGTTATTGCGCTTTCTTCTCTATCTCCCGCTCGCGAAGCTCGATACGGCGAATCTTTCCCGTTTCAGTTCGTGGTAGTTCGCGTACGAACTCAACTTCACGTGGATACTTGTACGGTGCGAGCGTGTCCTTGACGTGACTCTGGATCTCGTCGACCAGATCGTCTCCCGAGAGAACACCGTCGGCGGTCACGACAAATGCCTTAACGATCGCGCCGCGTTCCTCGTTCGGGCTACCGACGACGGCAACCTCGCTGACGGAACCGAGTTCCTCAATGACGGCCTCAACCTCCGGGCCTGGGATATTGTAGCCGCTAGATATGATAAGATCATCATTTCGGGACTTATACTCAAAACGACCGTCCTCCCGCTGGACGAAGATATCGCCTGGGTACGACCAGTTGTTCTTCACCGCGTTGGCCTGCTTTCGTGGTCGGTTCCAATACTCAATACCAGTCGGACCACGAACGGCTAGCAACCCTGCTTCGCCGCGGTCGCATTCCTCGCCGGTCTCGGGATCGACGATCTTGCACTCATAGCCGGGAACCGGAAATCCGGTTGCGCTTGGATCGATCTCCTCGCCGTGACGGTGACTGATGAATATATGGAGCATCTCTGTTGTTCCAATCCCGTCGAGCAGTTCGATCCCATATTCCCTCTTGAACGACTCGAACGTTGTTGGCGTTAACGGCTCACCGGCGCTCGCGCCCACGCGAAGGGAAGAGATGTCGTAATTTTCGGGACCGTCGGGGTACTTTGAGAGAATCTGATTAAATGCAGTCGGGATCGAACAGAGGATCGAAATTCCGTGGGCGTCGATAGCTTCCAGTAAATCCCCCGGTGTAGCGTCTTCAACAAGACTCGTACTGGCTCCGAAGCGAAGCGGGAACGTAACAAGATCGCCGTAGCCGTACGCGAATGGAAGCGGTGGGTTTCCACCGAAGACGTCCTCCTCAGTCGGTTCGAGACAGTACTGGGCGTAGGTATCCGCGCTCGCAAGCAAATTTCGGTGGGTGTGGACCGCGCCCTTGGGCTCGCCCGTCGTCCCACTCGTGTACAGCATTAACGCTACATCGTCGCGTTCCGTTTTATGTGCGTCAAGATCGCTACTCGCATCATTAAGGAGCGTATCGTAGTCGTAGTGATCGTGTTCGACGCTATTGCGCTCGGCGACGATAACGTTCTCAACGGTTTCGAGGCTTGGCAATGCATTTTCGATTTCCTCAAGGAGGTCGTCGTAGACAACGACTGTCGTCGCCTCGGCATTATTGATGATATGATCGAGTTCCGCGGCCCGAAGGAGCTTCATCGAAGGAAGCGCGACGGCACCGATCTTTTGTGCGGCGAGGCAGGTTACGACCGCTTCGGGTCGGTTGGGGAATCTGGCGACAACCCGATCGCCGGGCTCGACCCCAAGACCGATGAGTGCGTTTCCCATCTGATTGACCGTATCTTGTAACTCCGCATAGGAGATAGTTTGATCCTCAAAGTGGACGGCAACATTATCTCCCCGTCCCTCGTGAACGTGTCTATCTACTAGCTCTTCCGCCACGTTGATTTGTCGAGGGTAGTGTACTTCCGGAACGGCGTGGACGTAATCCGGTCCGTTCGCCTCGTCCGGCAGGTACTCCGATGGTATACTGGACTGCATATCCGAATAGATCATCATAGTTTCGGGAGAAATACCTAACGGTTCCTTTCCTGCAAGAGCCAAGAAAGGTTATGGGCAGAAATCGGATGCGTTTTCATATTCTCATAGTCCGAACAAGGCTCTTCTTCCGATTTCGGTTGTTCAACACAATTGGGTGAGGACGATCCCGGTACTCACATTACTCTCAGGATTGAGTCCAGAACCCGTCCGGGTCGAATGTCCGAATCAGTTTCAATTCCTCATCAGTGGGCTCGGGAGTCGTCATCACTGTACCTTTGCCGATATCCTCGGCAGTATTCATTTCCCAGGGGAAGTCGACTAGCACCTCCTCTGCTGAGATCCCTGGATGGACGCTCCGAAGGTAGAGTTCCCCGTCGGCATCGAAGCCGAATGTCGCCTTCGAAGTCACGAGTGCGCTGGGGCCGCCACCGGGTGCGGGGTGGTTCTTCCGCCTCCCACCGGTGTGGCTGTGACCCGGACTCGTCACGTAATGGACTTCCTCGGTAAACCGGCGTGGTTCGTGAGGCATGAGCAGCACGGTTCGACCAGCCATACAGGCAATATCGCATGCGCCACCGCTGCCAGGAAGGCGAATTTCGTCATCACCACTCTGAACCCACGTCGTGTTGAGATTGCCATACCGGTCTATCTCCGCGCCGCCGAGGAATCCGACATCTATGTCCCCACGCTGGAGACGGCTCATAATGCTCATCATTCCCGTCGTCGACACCGCGTGATTCAGGTTCGGCAGATCACACATTGTGTGAATGAATCCGTTTGCAGGCGAATCCCTGACAACGCCGCTCTCGTACACCGCCATCGAATCTGGCGCATGAGTGCTAACAGCGACTTGGAATGCGATAAGCGGCAAGCGCATCCCAACGAATGCCGTGTCACCATCCTCGATCTCCGCGGCTGCCGCGCTAACCATCAGCTCTCGAGGGGAGTATCCCTCACTGGCCATAGCGCACCTCCGTAGCGACAGTCGGCTCGGTGATCGAAAGGTCGGCGTCGACTCTATTGATATATTCGGCTCGATCAGAGACGCCATAAACCCACTCGGCGGCCCATTTATCGAAGGCATCCTGTGTTTTAGTTTGCTGATGATAGGTCAAATAATAGTTGTTATCGCGGTTATAGTGGCCTGCCAATGGCGACGGATGGGCACCGAATGGGCACTCGACGACGGCTGTCACCTGTTCGCTTGTGATCGCGACCCGACTCGGATCAGCCGTAATCACCTCTGGATCAACAATTTCCTCGGCGGTGACCAAGATGTTCTCTGCAGCACCAACGGCTGGATCAAGAATACCGGTGTTACCCCATAGGTGAACGTTGCCATCAGGACTCGCCCGCTGTGCATGAACGATCGTCCAGTCCGGTTCGATTGAAGGTACGAGAGCGAGTTCCTCCTCCGAAAATGGATCGATCTCCTTTTGGAACAGGTCGCTCCTCTCAAAAATATCGCTCCCCAACAAAGACCGAGTCGGGAGATAAGGGACACCCAAAGCTCCCGCCTGTAGCGCAAGCGCGATGCTGAAGTTCGAGTGATCTTCGATCTCAATTTCACCTTCTTCGATGGCTTCCCGGAATCGATAGCCGGTACCCGCACTGACGTTTCCAACCCACGCGGCACGAATTCGGGACACTGTGTCACCGCCGATTAGCTGATCGAACAGGAGGTCACTGATCGGTCCGATTAGCGTGAGGTCGTCAGTCCCCTGTCGAAGGAGTTCGTGACCCGCAGCGAATGGGATCGCATGTTCGAGAGCAAGACCAATAGCTACCGAGCTGCCGGGCTTGATTCGAGATACTGCCTCCTCTAGTGTAGTTGTTGTTTGGTCTACCATCCACTACTCCTTGTCGAACAATAACATATAAAATCGCCCCCTCGCATAATCCGTCTATAGATCATATGAAACGAATGAGTAGAAAATTATAAATAGTTTAGTATACCTCGAATGAGTATGTCTCATAGAGGCGTGGATGTAATTACCACACAACGGCAGGGATCCACAACAAGTTCATCAGGCATCTCGCGGCGACAGTACTTGCAAACGAGCGCGCTACTCGGGACGACGGCGGGGATCGCTGGCTGTCTCGGGGAAGGAGATGACACCCTCACTGTCGGGTATGTGCTCCCGTTCACCGGCGTCTACTCGCTACTTGGCGACAGTATTGTAAACGGGTTCGAGATGTACGTCGATGAACAGGGTGGGGAAATCGACGGGCAAGAGGTCGAGTTCGTGAGCAGAGACACAGAGGCGGACACCGACACCGGTGTGTCGGTTGCCCGCGAACTACTCGTCGAAGCTGGCGCCGATGTTCTGGTCGGTCCGGTCTCGAGTGCCGTTGCAATCGCAATGATGCAGACAGTCGAAAATGAGTCAAGCGCAATCTGGCTTAACGCAAACGCAGGCGATTACCGCGTTGTCCAGGATGGCTGCCTGCCGTATCATTTCCGTACATCATTCAATGATTGGCAGACGAGCGCACCGCTCGCACCGTGGGTCTACGAGAACGTCGCTGATAATATCGTTCTCACCTACGCCGACTACGCGTTCGGTCAGAACTCGCGTGACTTCTTCGCCGAGGCATTCGAGGAGGCTGGCGGCGAGGTCGTTGATGAGGTGACAGTCCCGCTTGGTACCGACGACTTTTCGCCATATATGGGAGATATCGAGGGAAGTGGAGCAGACGCAGTGTACTCGTTTTTCGCCGGTAGCGACGCAGTAAACTACATTACACAGTTCCACGAGTTCGGTCTTGACGAGGAGATGGTTCAGACAGGTAGTGGATTCTTATTAGACGAAGATTCGCTTCCAGCTCAGGGTAACGCCGCAGTCGGGAAGTACTCTCTGCTCCACTACGCATCGAATCATGAACGAACACAGGAATTCGTCGAGAGCTATCGTGAAGAGCACGATGAGACACCGAACGTCTACGCCTGTCAAGGGTATGACTCCGCACAGGCGTTCGAGCTGGCCGTCACTGAGGGTGGAACGGATCCCGACGCGATGGTGGAGGCGCTTCGTGGTGCAGAAATCGATAGCCCTCGGGGTGACTTCAGTTTCCATCCGGAGACGAATGACCCAGTTCAGGACATGTATGTTCGCGAGGTAGTTGAGGGAGAGGACGGACCTGAAAACGAGATCGTCGAAACACTCGAAACAGTCGAACCACCCACGTGGGGTTGCAGCCTAGATTGAAACGATGACACGATGCTTATTCGGCAATAGATTGGTCTGGAGGCGCGTATGCTAGAGTCGCTCCTCCGAGCGACTCTTCTGGGCCTCCAACTTGGAGTGACGCTCGCGCTCATCGCCGCCGGACTTACACTGATCTTCGGAATGATGGATGTGATCAATTTCGCTCACGGAGCGCTATATATGCTCGGCGCGTACATCGGTCTGGTAATCGCAGATCTCCTCGGAAGCTTTTGGCTCGCGCTCTTGCTCGCCCCATTAGTCGTTGGGGTGATTGGAGCCGGTATTGAGATTTTCTCGCTACGCCCTCTGTACGGCCGCAATCCACTATATCACATCCTACTCACGTTCGGGCTTGCGATCATGGCCCAAGGAATTATCGTCGAAATATGGGGCGCACGCTCTCGGCGGATACCAGCTCCCGAGTTGCTCTCCGGGTCAGTGTCAGTTGGCCCCGTTACCTATCCAGTCTACTGGCTATTCGTACTCGCATTCAGTACTATCTTGATCGGGACGATCTGGATCGCCATTGAGCGCAGCGATCTCGGGATTCTCATGCGGGCGAGCGCCCATGATACCGAAATGGTCGATGCGCTCGGTGTCGACGTTAAAAAGGTGTTTACTGCTGTGTTCGTCTTTGGGGCAGCGCTCGCAGCTATCGCTGGCGTGCTACTCGGTGCGTCGCGGTCGGTTCATCCAGGAATGGGCTTCGGTGTTATCATTGAGGCGTTTGTTATCGTCGTTATCGGCGGACTCGGCAGTTTCAAGGGCGCGATCTACGCGGCGCTGTTGATTGGGCTCGTTATTGCATATGGCGCCCTAATCGCACCGGCACTGACCGACCTGTTCATCTTTACGCTGATGGCGGCAGTTCTAATCATTAAACCAAGCGGCCTGTTCGGCGCAACGGAGGCGGCCTGATCATGAAGGCGATTACCGAGTATGCACACAACCTGAAGGAGGCGGTCGGACTCAGCGAAGTAACAGCTCCGGCCGGTGAGCAGGTTCTGTCCTCACAGGGTCGTATTGCAGCCCTAATCGTTGCTGGTGTCCTGGCTGCGTTCGCCCCGGTCGCACAGGCGTTCGAACCGTTCTGGTTGAATCTCTTGACGCGAATGCTCGTCTTCGCGTTACTTGCATTGAGTTTGGATTTCGTCTTCGGGTACGCTGGCCTCCTCTCGTTCGGGCATGCGGCAATGTTCGGTGCTGGCGGCTATACGGCCGCCCTCGTGGTACGAGAAATGACGACGAATGCGCTGATTGTCCTACCGATATCGATGCTGGTGGGGATCCTCGTCGCGGCATTCATTGGCTGGTTCAGCGTCCGTGCAAAAGGAATCTACTTCGCCATGCTGACGCTGGCGTTCGCTCAGATGTTCTACGTGATCATATTTACCGATCTTCCGGCAGCAGCACTAGGTGTCGAAACGATCACTGGCGGCGACGACGGCCTCTTTGGTATCCCGCTATACGACATCTTTGGAATCGATTTTGGCTCGCGACTATTGTATTTCTACCTGACACTTGTATTCGTACTCTTATCGTTCGCCATCCTCGTCCGGGTGGCGAACTCACCATTTGGCCGTACAATGCAGGGGATCCGCGAGAACGAGGAACGTATGCAATTCATTGGCTACAATGTCCAGCGCTACAAATTGCTTGCCTTCGCGATCAGTGGTGGATTTGCCGGGCTTGCTGGGGGACTATATGTTCCGTTCCAAAGTGTTGCCCAGCCTGGATTACTCCACTGGACGATCAGTGGCGAACTCGTCGTGATGCTATTGCTCGGCGGGATGGGAACTCTTTGGGGCCCAATGCTCGGCGGTGCGCTCGTGATCTACCTCGAGGAACGGCTCGCTGGCTTCGCCACCTGGGAGATTATCCTAGGAAGCGTGTTTGTCGTTGTTGTGATTTTCGCACCACGAGGGCTTGCCGGCACGCTAATTTCCATCAGAAACGACCCACGTAATGCAATCACCAATGCAAAGGGAGCGCTTCGAAATTATATAGAAAAGGTGAAAGGATGACACAAAGCCACACTACAAACACTATCGAATCGACACGAGAGGACGGAGAGCCAATACTCTCGACTGAGAATTTGACTAAGAAATTTGGGACACTCACGGCAGTTGACGGAGTCTCACTCGAGATACCAGCCAATCGAATTACCTCAATAATTGGTCCGAATGGCGCGGGCAAAACTACGCTATTCAACCTCTTTACGGGTAAGTACGAACCGACTGACGGTCAAATAACGCTTCGCGGCGACCGGATCGACGGTGAGGAACCTCACCGTCTCGTTGAACGCGGGCTAGTCCGCTCGTTCCAGATAACTAATTTTTTCGCAGACCTTACCGCCCGCGAGAATATTCGACTGGCGACTCAAGCTCCACACACCGGATTTCGGCCACGTGATTTTCTCGCCCACCATCGCGGCCTTGAGGCGGCAACTGAGTCTGCCGAGCAAATTCTCGAGCGCGTTCATTTGTCCCACGTGGCTGACGAGACGGCGTCAAACCTCTCGTACGGCCAGCGTCGCCACTTGGAGATCGGAATTTCACTCGCGGCTGATCCTGACCTCTTTCTAATGGACGAGCCAACGGCTGGAATGAGCCCGGAGGAGACCCGGGAGACCGTCGAATTGATCGAAGAGATCGCATCAGATATCACGCTGATACTCATTGAACATGATATGCATATTGTTATGGGGATCTCAGATCATATTGCAGTCATGAACGAAGGAATGGTACTTGCACGCGGCACTCCCGATCAGATCCGAAACGACGAACGGGTCCAGAAAGCCTATTTGGGGGGTGAGTAAGATGAGCGAACGCACCGAGATCGGCGGCCAAGGCGAAACGCAACCACGTACAAGTGGCAGTCAACGGTTGATCATCGATTCAATCGATACTTACTACGGGGACAGCCACGTACTGTTCGACGTCTCGCTTTCCGTCGGTGATGGGGAAATCGTCGCACTCGTCGGTCGGAACGGAGCCGGTAAGACGACGACACTGCGAAGCATCATGGGGCTGACGCCGGCCCAATCGGGCCGAATCGAGAAGGACGGAGAGCCGATCGATGGATTAGATCCCCACCAAATACGGAAGCGTGGAATTTCGTGGATTCCCGAGGAACGGCGCGTTTTCGGCGGGCTAACCGTTGAGGAGAACCTCCGATTGGCGGCCCACAGCGCCGACACCGACCAGCGAGAGAGTATCGAAGAGGTCTATAAGCGCTTCACCCGACTTGACGAGCGTCGGACCCAGAAGGCCGGAACGATGAGCGGCGGCGAACAACAGATGCTCGCAATCGCACGGGCGCTATTGGGGCCGGAGACCGACCTCCTGTTGCTTGACGAACCCAGTGAGGGACTTGCCCCACAGATCGTTGAAGATGTCGAAGCGATTATTCGTGAACTCAATGAGGAGGGCGTGACAATTCTACTCGTAGAACAGAATGCCGAGATGGCACTCGGGCTCGCGGACAGAGCGTACGTACTTGAGACTGGAAAGGTAGTTCACGAATCATCGGCTGATGAACTGCTCGCGGATCGCGCGGCTATGGAGCAATATCTGGGGGTGCAGTAATGGTCCGAACGGATCTTGAGAGGGAGAACAGATGACGTGTATTGAGTACGTTCACGACGAAGTCCGTATCGAGTACGTTGAGGATAGAACTGTCGCTCGGCTGGTGATGGAGCCAGGAGAAAGTCCGTTGAATACATTTGACCCACGGAAGGTCGAATCGATGGCGGCCGCCATCAGAGATCTCGATCCGGTCGGGTGTCTCGTGCTCTATGGGGAATCAGGCTTTTCCGCCGGGGCCGACCTCGGTGCTATCAAGGGCACGCCACAAGAGATGCGCCCTGCCACGATCGATACAATCGCGGCAGCGTCAAACCGCTTTATCCGTGCGGTTCGAGACTTTCCTGCGCCCGTAATCGCGGCCGTTTCGAGGGTCGCTGCCGGTGGGGGGCTTGGATTTGTTCTCGCCTCTGACCTTGTTCTAATGCACGAGGATGCCATTCTCAACACCGGATATGCACGTGTCGGACTAACACCCGACAACGCCACGCCCTTCTTCCTTGTTAACACCGTCGGCCCCTACAAAGCCAGAGAACTACTGTTCGAACCGGAATCAATCACTGCTACCGAGGCGGTTGATCTCGGCCTCGCGAACGATGAGTACGTGGTTCCCGAATCGGAGTTTCTCAACGCAGTCACAGATCGAGCGGCGACGCTCGCCGCTGGCCCGACGGAAGTGTACGCGAAAACAAAAGTCTTGGTCGATACAACGTTCGAGGGCTCACTCGATCAGCATCTCGAGCAGGAACGGGCTGCGATCAAGGAAATAAGCGGATCGGATACATTCGATGAGGGATTATCGGCGTTTCTCGAGAAACGATCACCCGAGTGGGATGAACTATAACCCCTGGGAGACGATAGCCGAGACATGCAATTCGACACGCTCGATTTAACGGTCGAGGAAAATGGGATTGCGACGCTTCAGCTCACGAACGATCCAGTTAACGCGATTAGCCAGCGGATGCGCCACGAACTGGCCAAGGCGCTCGAGACACTACGCGAGGACCGCATCCGCGTCGTAATCGTTACAGGCACCGAGGACGTGTTCTCGGTCGGCGCGGACGTTTCCCTTTTTGAGGAAGCACAAGAGTGGACGAGCGCAGAGTTTCGAACGAACTCGCGGGTGCTTGGTCGTGTCTTTGACGGGCTCGAAGGGATGGAAAAACCGGTCCTTGCGGCTATCAACGGAACCTGCGTTGGCGGTGGCCTCGAACTCGCATTAGCATGTGACGTCCGTCTCGCCGCTCCCGACGCGACGCTCGGTTTCCCGGAGCACAACATCGGGTTAATCCCCGGTCTTGGGGGCTGTTCGCGGTTTGTCCACCTTGTGGGCCCTGGGCAAGCCAAGGATATGATCTTCAGCAAGGAGCTGGTCGATGGCGAGCGCGCGGATGTGATCGGATTGGTTGAGCGCGTTGAGGATGACCCCGAGGCGGCCGCTCGGGCGTATGCCGAATCGTTGCTCGACCGACCCCCACAGGCGCTGGGGCTCACAAAGCGGGTCGTCAACGCGGCACGCGATACGGACACCCGGTCGGCCGGCCTGCTCGAATCTCTCGCACAGAGCACTCTGTTGGAAACTGATGACCACCGCGAAGGGATCACGGCCTTCCGCGAGAAGCGCGACCCCGAGTTTACCGGGGAGTAGCAAGCCGTTGGTCGACGCCGTTTCGAGTCGCTCCGTCGTTTGCCGGTTCCTGTAGACTAGTAGTAATCGGCGATAGAAGGTGATCCGTGCAAACGATTACCTCCCATCGAGTGCAGTTCGGCGAGCTCGCGGGACCCTTGATACACGGCGCAACGGTCTTCGACTGGCAATTGATTGCTACCCAACGGGTGGCCGCGGCCGTCGAGTACTCCTTCGGCGAGATCCTTGACGATGGCGGGATTCCCTTTGCGCCGGTCGTTGTGAGTACCACTATCGAACGATACCCCACTATTGGGGACGAAGTCGACGTTGAGGTCATTCCTCTGAACGTCGGAACCTCTAGCGTTGAGTTGCTCTACGAGATGACCGACCGCAAGAGCGACCCCCTCGTGAGCGCGCGAATGACCCACGTAACGATCGGACCGGACGGCAACGCCCTCCCGCTTCCCGATCGGGTACACTCGGCGTTCACTGACCGACTCGTCAACCGGAGCCCCGCGGTCGGCCCAAACAAGGCGGCCGACAGTCGGGATCTCCCGACGTTCGAGTCTTCCGTCCCGATCCGGAGCCCGCACATCGAGGGGGCAGAGCTGGCGTACTTCGAAGAGTACCCCCGATTTGCCGGGATCGCTTTGGAGGAGTTTCTTCGCGAGCAGGGAACGAGCCTCGGGGAATTGAGCGGCGAGAAACAGCCGTTCCGACTGCGTGACTGGCGCTGGGAACATAAGGCACCGGTCCCTTTCGAATCGACCCTGCGTGTCGAGTGTGACGTGGTTGGTATCGATCGCGAGACAGTCCGTATCAAGCACACCCTACTCGCGGATGGTCGGGTCGGTATCGAAGGAATCACCGAGTACGGCTGTTTCGACCGTTCCGGGGCGGCCGTATTGTTCGACGACCGGATGCTCGCTCCCTTTGAGTCTTGATTCCGACGGATCACCGACCCTGCCACGCGGACTCGAAATTCTCGAAGAACGCATTCGAGACACTCGATGCACCGGTAGAAGAAGTCGAGATTGGAATCGAACAGACATCCAATGACCTTTGGCATGCCTTTATCGACCACTGGAGGGTCACGATGGTCAGTATCAACAAAAGTGTGAAAACAGAACACGAAATTGATATGTACGATAACCACCAAGACGAATTACTCAACTCAGTGACCAAGAAAATAGAGGAAGGACAGGAGGTAGCTGTTCTTGAGTCGGTCCGCACAAGGTACGATAACGTCGTTCTTCGACACGATTCAGAACCTCTTCGAGGAATATGATCTATTGGTGACACCGACGCTGTCAATAAAACCCTCAAGTACGGAATATATATCTGATCCACCCGAAATAGATGGTGAAGAGACCCGCGAAGCATTAGGATGGTTCCTCACGTGGCCGTTCAATCTGACAGCAATTCCAAGCGCGTCTATCCCGGCCAGGTTTACAGATGACGATCTTCCTATCGGACTTCAGATCGTCGGACCTCGCTACAAGGACGAGCGGATTTTCGCCGCGAGTGTTGGCTTTGAGAGAGTCCGCCCGTAGGCTGATGGATATCCGCCGAGATAGGCGAAAACTCTGCGTACGGTAGTTCCGCGAATTGTGGATTATCGTGGCGACTCAACGCTATCGGCTCCGTTCGTTCCGGGGCCACGTTAGAACCTCCCCGACTCTCTGTGCGGTCGGCAGCTCCCAACCGTAGGTGACCGCTGCCAATCGGGTTCCGACCGTGACCACGGCACACAGCGCGGCGGCGACGCTTTCGGCGCCACCGAGTGCCGTGACGGTCCAGAAAACCCCTCCACCCAACACGGCACAGCTCGCGTAGAAGTCGGTGAGGAGAATGAAGGGCGGCCGATCCAAGAGGATGTCCGCACACGCGCCTCCACCGACTGCGTTGATCGTCGCGATGACGACAATCCCGAAGCCCGGCAGTCCCGTATCTGCCGCGACGATTGACCCGGCCGTGGCGAACGCGGCGAGGCCAATGGCGTCCGAGATGACCGTCACAGGGTGATCGTCCGGCGACTCGAGTGCAGCACTCAACCCGACCGCGAGGGACACGCCGAACAGTCCGAGCGCAATCTCGCCGAGCGAACTCAACACCAGCGGTACCCGGTTTACGAGGACGTCACGGGTCGCGCCGCCCGCGAAGGCCGTCGCGAGTCCGACAACGACGACGCCCAACAGATCGAACCGCTCACGTATCGCCTTTACAGCACCTACGAGTGCGAACGCGATCAGCCCGATCGCGTTCATAATCGCGAACGGATCCGTGAGGATACCCTGGATGACTACTTGCATCACTACTCCCGGCCTCGAGATCCGAGTGCTTGAACGCCCCGATTCGAATCCGCATTAGGACGCGACCTACCTGATGCGAACCGTCAGTCAGAATGGTGGCACCGCTACCTACCTCGGTATCGGTGCAAGCAACCCAAGCGGTCACCATACGCCGCGGTTCGACATCGACGAGGCTGCTCTCACGATCGGTGTCTCGATCCTCTCGACGTCGGTCTTAGAGTTGCTCGCGTGAGTGGCAATCGGTGGGTACCACCCGTTTTGCTGCTTGGATACAAACATGGTCTTCGAACGTGCCAATTCGTAGCACGACGATTATATTGTCTATGAGTGGGTTCGAATCGGAGCGTAGTGTACAAAATTATGAAAAATTAAAAACTACTTTGAGAGACGTCGGGCTAGCTTTCGTATGCGTCGATCAGACGATCTCGTCCGGTTCGAGGGAATCGAACCCGGAACCACGATTGACTGCGGTTCAACGATTGTTTCCGAATTAGAGATCGTCGAGTTCGCCGAGCGGTACGATCTGCTTGAGATCCACATGGACCCGTCGGCTGCAGCCGAGAGCCACTTCGGCGGCATCATTGCGAGCGGCTATCACACACTTTGTCTCTTGGTTAGATTCCTCGTTGAGGGTATCAGAACAGAGCGCGCAGTCGTCGGCGGTCTAGGGATTGACGACGTGCGTTGGCATCAGCCGGCCGAGCCAGGCGATACGATCTCCGTGAAAAATGAAATTCTCGATACCCGTCTCTTGAAAGTGACCCGAGCGTGGGGATCGTCCACGAGGTGATCACCGTGACGAACCAGCGGGAGGAGACTGTGCTCACCTACGAGAATTACGAACTCGTTACGCGGTAGAAACGTTATCTTTTTGTTCGAAGGATGACACTGGGGGGACGCTTACGAACAGTTCGGTCTACAATGTAAATTTGCTTGGGATCGTAGTTCTCGGTATTTTTATATCTATGTCGTTGAACTGTCTTTTTCTCTAAGCCGTACTTCAATATCGAGTGATCTGAGTCAACTTGCTGTTCGGAACGCTTCCAATTTGTTGGTCAACGCTCCGGAGACACTGATCACGAGCATGTAGAGTTTGTGAACGATCGCGTTTGGTCAAGACAACGATTCTACTTCCCATGGCATCTATTTATGCCGTTAGCAATAGCACAGTGAGTTCTTATTTTCCCTGCCAGTTCGGATCGCGGTCTTCGAAGAACGCGTCGATCCCTTCGTTCTTGTCCTCGGTCGCGAACAGTTGCGAGAACAGTTCGGCCTCGTACTCGATACCCGATGACAGATCCATCTCTACACTTGCCTGGATGGCTGTTTTCGCGAACTCTAGGGCGACCGGGCTCTTCTCAGCCATTGACTTTGCCAGCCCGTAAACGCGCTCGTCGAGGCTTTCCTCATTATGGACCTCGTCGACGAGGCCGATCTCCGCTGCCTCCTGTGCGTCGATGAGTTCGCCAGAGAGAATTAGCCGCATTGCTTGTCCTTCGCCGACAAGTCGGGGCAGACGCTGGGTACCGCCGCCGCCAGGGATGATGCCAAGATTGATTTCTGGCTGGCCAAGCTTTGCCTGTTCGTGGGCAATTCGGATGTCACAGGCCTGCGCGAGTTCGCACCCACCGCCGAGCGCGTGACCGTTAATATGGGCGATTACCGGCTTTGGGAAGTCTGCGATCGTCTCGTAAATCCTCGGTCGCTTACTCACCTCGCGCTGTTCGAGCGTGCCGCGTTCGCGAAGTTCGGTCACGTCAGCCCCGGCGACAAACGCCTTCCCTTCGTCGTCGCCGGTCAGAACGACTACCCGGCAACAGTCGTCGTCGGCGATCGCCGCAAGGACGTCGCTCAGCTCCGAGCGCAACCGTGCGTCGAGCGCGTTTCTGGCCTCCGGGCGCGAGAGCGTGACGGTCACAACGCCCTCAATTCGGTCGCTGACAGCCACCGAGACGGTTTCGCATTCGTCACCAACGGCCTCAGGATTCGTATCGCCGTTGTTCATCGACCCCCCTCCAAGTCGCCGCTGACACCAACGCGTTCGCCGTTCTCCCAGAGGTAAAAACCCTCACCGGTCTTCTTGCCGAGCTTCCCAGCGCGGACTTTCTGGCGCAACAACTGTGGCGGCCGAAATCGCTCGCCTAATTCCTCTTGAAGATATTCAAGGATATCAAGTCGGATGTCAAGCCCAACAACATCCGTGAGCTCGATCGGTCCCATTGGATGATTGTAACCGAGTTCCATTGCCCGATCGATGGCTTGAGGACTGGCGACACCTGTCTCTAGCATCCGAACCGCTTCCACGCCGAGGGAGACACCGAGTCGAGATGAAGCAAACCCGGCTGAATCCCGAACAGTGACGGGCTCCTTTCCGATGTCCTTGATGAACTCTTCGGCAAACGCAATCGTTTCGTCGTCCGTTTGCTCGGCGACGACAATTTCGACAAGACCCATGATGTGCACTGGATTGAAAAAGTGAAGGCCAATAGCCCGTTCAGATCGATCGAGGGCACTCGCAATTTCGGTCACCGATAGTGAGGAGGTATTCGACGCGATGATCGTGTCTTCTGGGGCCGCGTTCTCGACCTCTTGGAAAGTGTCGTGTTTGACCTCAAGAATCTCTGGAACCGCTTCAATGACGAGATCCGCGTCCACGACGGCGTTTGACAGTGATGTCGTTGTCGTGATTTGATCGAGCGTCGCCGCTTTCTGCTTCTTACTAACTTTCCCGCGTTCGATACCGCCCTGGAGATTCGATGCGATTGCATTGACTCCTTCTTCGAGGATTCCTTCTTCGAGGTCCCGGATCGTGACTTCATTGTTAGCCATTGCCGCTGCCTGTGCGATCCCATGGCCCATGGTACCGGCTCCTAATACTGCGATTCGCATAATGGTCCATATATTCAGCAGCCACTTAAATCAGGTATGTTCGGGTAGACAATATCTTGCTAAAATGCTTATTAGGAATTTTGTCGGGCTTCTTAGAATCAGCAAGCACTTATCAAGATAATAATGAAAATTATGTCTGTAGAGTACAGTTATTCGGTGTTCAGTAGTATTATACATATTATTAAAAATAGTATATTATAAATAAAATTAATATACTTTATGCCAATGGAGGTTGAACGCCTGCTTGATGACAAATATTTACTTCGAAGATACAACGGCTGGGACAGTCCGAGATCTCGGAAACTACACTATTCCGGAAGACGAGATGATGGCATTCTCCGAGCGGTACGATCCTCAACCAATACATATCGACAAAGACGCAGCAACAGAGTCTGTATTTGGGGCAGTGATCGCTAGCGGTTGGTACACTGCGAGCGTCTGCATGCGCTTATTTGTCGATGAGTTCCTTGCTGAAACCGCGAGCATCGGTTCACCTGGGTTAGACGAACTTTCTTGGTTAACACCCGTGTATGCTAATGACACTCTGACCGTAGAGAACGAAATTCTCGAAACGCGACCGTCGAAAAGTCGTGATGACCGAGGCTACGTCCGAAATCAAACCCGCGCGTATAACCAAGAAGGCGATAAGGTGCTTACTTGGATTGGAACGAACATCATACTTTGCTGCCATGCTGATTGATTACTGCCCCATCATTCGATTTTAATAGAATAATTATTACTTTATTAGTTCTCTATTCGACAAAAATATGGTGGTCGATACCAACTATAGTAATAATTAAGATTGGTGAAATAGCATTTGTAGAGACGAGACACATGAACTCATATACCAAGGAGCAGTTTGTGATGATACTCATAGAAAATTTTGAGTGCAATCGCAAAGAAGCAGAATCAGTCGTAGAAATGGCACTTGAAATGGAAGATGATGGAATTTGGCAAGAATTTTTTAGTGAAAGCTTATCACCTCAGTTACTCAAGCAAATAATCAATGACTTTCCTTCTTATGGAACTCTTAGTTATCGCTGGAACTGGTGTGCCGGTTTACAGGGGAGTTTTGAATATTTAGAGGGATATCGAATATAGTGATACTATCAAGACCTTCGAATCTCAGAACAATTCAAGCATCATACGCTCCTTTGTTAGATGTCTATTCTGTCTGTAGGGACAAATATTTAGTAGAAATTGACTGATTTAATTTAACAATCCGATTCAATGCGGTTCAGTGACTATCTTCGAAGGCGAGACGTTGAGCTTACCAAGCAATGTAATCTGCTTCAATCCATACCTATCCAATGGCAGCACTTAAGTGGCAATTTAGTGGCCTCATCGCCGGCGGCTATCGCACACTCGGTCTCTCGGTTAGACTCCTCGTTGGAGGTATCAGAACGAAGCGTGCTGTCGTTGGCGGGCTCGGAACCGACAAGGTGACTTACTACCGGTCGATTAAGCCGGGCGATGCATTCACGGTCCGAGCAGAAATTCTTGATACATGACTATCAGAAAGCAACCCAAATCACGAATTATCCGTGAGAGGATCATCATGAGTAACCAGCCCGACGAGACGACGCTCACCTACGAGAATCACGAATTCGTATCTCATTGAAATTAATGTTGAGGAAAACGGCGAACTAGAAGAATTGAAACGTGCTATTGGTGATCGTCACTGGCGGTTGTTCGCTCGTAGAGTGTTAAGTATCTGAGTTCCCACCACAGACAAGTACGGGACGGTCAGTTCCTAAGATAACGTCCTGCGTGACGCTACCGAACAAGGCTTTGCCCGTGGGAGAACGTTTCCGTCCGCCGAGGCAGATGAGGTTGATATCATTGTTCTCGATATATCGAAGTATCATCTCGGACGGATCCCCGCTCGTCTCATCCATTGTCACGCGGCCGTCAATATCAGCTAATTCGTCTTCGGCCGTTCGTGCCGCTTTTATTTGACCGATCGACGCCCCGGATGTGTTGTTAGTGAACACGTGAAGGAGGATAATCTCTGTATCAACTCTCTGAGCTGACAATTGTTTAATTGTCTCGGCCTGCGTTCTGGCATGATCTACATTGTCGTCGATTGCTAGTAGGACTCGATACATATCTCCCTAATAAGGGTTCAACAGTAGCGCATATAAAACATTATTTAAAATAATTGAGTAAATAGGGATATCTATCGAGACTGTTTTGATATTTTGTTTATACGAATTTTACGGTCGATTTTATTAGGAAAATTTAAAATATGGATCAAGTGGGATTATGCCATTACAATGGGTGTTGGAATATAGTATGGAATTCAAACTTTCTGCCAGAGTTTTCTAAAAGAGATATTTCCATGTGAAGTAACTGCTGTTCTGAAACTGCAGCCAGCGTATTGAGATGATATTCTCTCCGCTGCCTGTAGACTAATCTGTCGGCACCATGAGAACGAGATAGTGGAAACACGCAGCAAAGAACACACTGTAGTAGACCTATTTGCCAAAGAATTCCATGGAATTACGTGCCGTCGCCTACAGAGGACACCTATCCATGGTTTCAATTCCAGATCGTCTGCAGGCGCTGATTACGGCTCGGCCGACCGAGATAGAGGGAAGAAGGTAGATTGAGATTCCCGAAGAGCTGGTCGAACACGCGACGGTCGATCCAGAAGCGGTCTATCAGGTCGCCGTACTTCCGGCAGAGACTGAGGACGCAGCAAACGACAGTCGCGACACAATGTTACCTGCTGATGCCTGTGACCAGTTCCTCGCAGTCTCTACTTTGACGCCGGTTTACATCATCGTTTGCTGGAAAGTTTTCTACTTAGAAATATATACAGTTTACCAGAAAGACATCCAGTAAACTCGCTAGCAAACTTTCCAGTAAACTCGCTGGAACGCCTACAAGCCAGCCAGTCAGACACATGTCTGACAAACCTTCAAGACAGCCCGCTCCGTGGACACATAGCAGATGACCCAAGCATTCGTCTGGTGGTCAGAATCAGGCGGCCCCGGCAAAACCACAAACACAATGCAAACCGCCGCCGCCATCGGCCGCGACGGCTACAACGTGCTCGCACTAGACCTTGATCCACAACGGGGCGCACTCACCCACTACGCCGGCTACGATCATCTTGACCACGACACACCCGACAAGACGGTTGAACCGACCGTCATGGACACCTTCTTCGGTGACACCAAACTCGAGGACATCATCGTCTCCACACCATACTTTGACCTTGTGCCCGGCCACGAAGACCTCTCAAACTTTGAATCCGCACTTAACAGTTCAGATCGCCGTGGCGTCGACGAATACTGGGTAATCCGCGAACAGCTCGAGCAACTCAGCGACCAGTACGACGTGTTCATCCTTGACGTCCAGGCCACATTGAACGATCTCGTGGACAACGCTATCATCGCCGCCCGCAACATCATGGTCCCAATCGAACTCACACCGAAAGGTGACGCCTCCCAACAAGGGCTAGAATCCACGGTCGATGCCATGGATTCCGGATTCTCCAAGATGGGCGTCGACATCGTGATCAAAGGCACCGTCCCCAGCCGCGTCGGGAACGCCAAAATCTTCGAACAGTACCGCGATTCCATGTCTGACCGTGGCGTCCCACTCAGTCCGTTCTCCATCCCAGAGCACTCCCTACTGCGGTACACGTGGGATCAGCAGATGGATCTCTTCTCCTTTATCGAGTCCAGTGAGACGCGTGACCTCCGCAGCTACGAGGAGCACGTTCCGCTCGCATTCAAGGTGATTGGCCGGTGGATGACTGGCGACTACACGTACGATGAAGCGGTTGCACAGTGGGATGCAGTCAAGGACATGGAAATGGGTGATGCCACGCCAGAGAAGCTGCTAGGCGACCGTAAACAGGAGGTGAACGCCTGATGGGCAAACAGGACCGGTACAATTTCGACGGCGCTGACGACTCGTTCGACACCGATACGTCCGCTTCCGCTGCCGACACGCGACCAGACGACTCCGAACCGGACACTGGATCAGAGACCGATACACCGTCTAATCCTGCAACCACCGAGCCGCAACACGAACCAGAACGACCTGCCACTATCCCACATCGGGTTCGGTATGATAGTCCCAAGGATGGGCGGAAGGCGAAAACATTCTACCTCGATACGGACGAGGATCTATCCCGGCTCCGAGAGCTGCAGTCACTGGCCGAAACCGAGTTTGAGGAAACCGTCCACCGACTGGACGTGTACTTGGCAGCGTTCCGCTCCGACCTCAGTGACGACAGCTTCCTGAACGAGATGCGACACATCGGGTACGGCTATTTCGATTAAGAATCAAACCCAGTCAGAATGACTATAGAGACGCTCTGTCGTGCCAAATACCTACCTCATTTGCGCGTTCTATACGGGACTCGATCGTCAGTCACAGAGACAGACGCCACCTTCCCGGATTTGACTCACCGAGAACTCGTGGACAGCGATCGCTAATTCAGTCATTGCCTCCGCTTGCTCTGCTGTCGGTCGGCTCCCTCCGTAGTAACTCTCAGTCCGATTGTCGCTATAGAGTGCTTTCATCGCTTCTGCGGTATCTCTCTCGAACAGTCCGATCTGGTGTGCGCGGTCGTAACTGAACTGGTGATCCTGGAAGTCTTGGAGTGTATCATCCGTCATTGAGAGCGCATACGCCTCGATCGAGCGTTCGATAGCCCCAAAACAGAGCTCGATGACGGCAATATAATACCCGTCCTGTAGTTGGATTATTTCGATGACTTCGAGGAGCCGGCATGCTTTTGTCAACTGTGTCTTCCAGTCTGTATCGGCACTAATCCCTTTCTCGAACTCTGTCCGACCTCGTCCAACCATCTCGAAGGCATCCTGAGCACGTTCAAGTGCGGTGAGAATAGCGTTCGGATCTGAACCACTACTCATCGTCGCCTCCTTCCTCCAACAGGAGGTTTTCGACGGTTTCGAAGTCACTCGTTTTGTAGATCGGGATTCCCGAGACGACAATCTCCCGGATATCCTCAGTGTAAGTTGGAATTGCTTGGACAGCCTCGACGTCAATATCATATGCATACCGGTCTCCATCGAACGACACCTCCTTGAGATCACGAGCAACAGCGTTCGCTTCCCGTTGACCTTCAGCCCGTCCAGATCGAGTAAGCACCCAGAGATCGATATCACTTCGTCGGTCAGCCTCCCCTCGGGCCACACTCCCATAGAGGACAACACCAACTACGTCACTGATTTTCTCGCGAAGCTCTTCTACCGCCGCTTTTACGGGACGGTGGTATTCTGGTTGCGGGATCCGGAGAATTGGATCGTCTGGGATAGTGAGCCGATCGCGGTTTATCTGAACGAGTCGCTGGTTGCTCTCCGGTGATTCAACGACCAGTCCATTCGAACCGAGGACATTCACCGCTCGTCGCACAGACTGGTGTGAATGACCAGTCTGACTTGCGATCTCTCGAAGCGAAAAGCCGCCAAACCGGTGGTTGGTTAAAAAGAGGAGCACATCGCTGGTTGCTTTGTGCTTGAATAGATCCGGATCGCGAGTTGGTATAGAGAGCGAAATAGAAGATCCGAGATGACTCCTAGTTTTCGTCTCGTGGTTCATATGCCGTGTTACGGACCACTAGTATAAGAACTTTATACGTAATCGGCTTGTTGCTTAAGTTCTCAGTAGAGGTTGACGGTAACGTAGTCAGAGCGAGGAGAGGCATCCATTAGCTGCAGGCTAGCCAGCTCGGCCACGGTCTCGTTCGCGAACGACGAGCCCGAGAGTCGAATGTGGCGCTATCGGCATCTACCTGAGTCGTCGCCTTTGGCTTTCACTTCGAGAAACTGCGTAAGCCCATCGTGAAGCGATGGAGAGCCTTCTGTAACGTGTGAACCCTGGGGGTTGGGGTCTGGCATGGGGTTGGATGAGTTGAGGGCGTGAGGGTTGGCAAATCTACTTATGACTTGTGACTTAATCAAAAGTGGACCACGAATCAGCTGAATCGGCTATATTCCATAGACACGGTGCTGTTACTGCGAGGATAGCAATTTATAAACTCTATAGTACTACATGAAACTGAACCATTTGGAAGTTGAGACTACAGGGGTTTAGCGTAGCTGTGATGCGTGGTCTTGAGCTGACTGAGGGAACGGATCTCCGAGCATGCCACGGTTCACGTAGTGCTATATTAATAAACTATAAATATAGTAAATTATTATCAGTCGGTATGCGTACAACTGCACCGATAGATGAAGGAGAACTAGACCGCCAGTGGTGGAAAGAGGCGATCGTTTACCAGATCTATCCGCGGAGCTTCAACGACTCAGACGGTGACGGGGTGGGCGACATCCAGGGGATCGTCGAGAAGGTCGACTATCTCGACTCGCTGGGGATCGACGTCGTCTGGCTCTGTCCGGTCTATGACTCGCCGAACGCCGACAACGGCTACGACATTGCCGACTACCGCTCGGTCCACCCTGAATTTGGAACGATAGACGACTGGGAGATACTCCTCGAAGAGCTCCACGCGCAGGACATGCGCCTGATTATGGATCTCGTGATCAACCACACCTCCGATGAACACGAGTGGTTCGAGCGTTCCCGCCAGTGCGAGGGGAGATACGAAGACTACTACCACTGGCGCGACGGTAGCCCCGATGAGCCGCCGAACAACTGGACCTCCGTCTTCGGCGGGCCGGCATGGACCTACGACGATGAGCGCAGGGAGTGGTACCTCCACCTCTTCGACAAGAAACAGCCCGACCTGAACTGGCGCAACCGCGACGTTCGTGCAGACATCACGGAGATGATCACGTGGTGGCTTGAGAAGGGTATCGACGGCTTCCGGATGGACGCCATCGACTTTCTCTCGAAGGCCGAAGGGCTCCCCGATGGCGATCCGAGTTCCTCGCTCGTGGGCTCCGAACACTATATCCAGGGCCCGCAGATCCACGAGCACTTGCGGGAACTGTATAATGCGACATTCTCGAACTACGACGTGATGCTCGTCGGCGAGATGGGCCAGACGAACATCGAAGAGGTCGCCGCCCACCTTGGCGAGGACGGTGACGGGCTGGACATGGTGTTCCAGTTCGACCACATGGGCGTCGACGCGGGCTCCAGCGGCCAGTGGGACCTTGACGAGTGGGGCGAGTGGGACCTCCGGGAGTTCAAGCAGATCATCACCCGGGCGCAGAACGAGCTCGAGGACGGTGGCTGGAACGCACTGTTCATGGGGAACCACGACCTGCCGCGGATCGTCTCGCGATTCGGCGACGACGCCGACTACCGGGCGGAGAGCGCGAAACTCGTTGCTACCTTCCTGTTGACGATGCGTGGGACGCCGTACGTCTACCAGGGTCAGGAGATCGGCATGACGAACGCCGACTTCCGGACCTTGGAGGAAGTCGACGACACTATGACCGTCGGGAAGGTCGATGAATTCCTGGCGGCGGGCGTCGTCGACTCCTACGAGGAAGTGCGCGACCTCGTGAACTACTGGAGCCGGGATCACTCACGGACGCCGATGCAGTGGTCCGGGGCGGAACACGCCGGTTTCACCACTGGCAATCCGTGGCTCGCAGTCAACGCGAACCACTCCGAGATCAACGTCGAATCGGCGCTCGACGACGAAAGCTCGGTCTGGCACCACTACCAGGATCTGATCGACCTTAGGGACGACAGGGACGCGCTGGTCTACGGTGAATACGACCTCCTAATCCCCGACGACGAGCAGCTCTACGCCTACACGCGTACGCTTGACGACGAAACGTGGCTGGTCGTCCTCAACTGGTCTGACCGGCCAAAGGCCTTTGATGGCTCCATCGAGACCGACGACATGGAGGCAGTGATCGGCAACTACGATGATGCTCAGGCCGATCCCGCTTGTACTGAGTTCCGGCCCTACGAGGCGGTTGTCTACCGGATCGGAGTCGGCTCATAAACCGGCAGCCGGGTGCAGGAGTCGCCCCGCTTTTCGCGTTGGTCATGGAAAACGGAGTATCGGTACTTTCCGACTCGATCTCAAAGCCGCGCTGCGTGCTGCGGTTGATGTGGCATCTCTCGTTATGAGGACGACTTCAGGAACCACCTGAATTCATAGCTAGAGATTACGACTGGAGAGGGCGAAATCACGCTGTCACTTGCGGAAGTCGTAACCCATCTGGTCTCAGCCCGCGGCTGGCGCGTACAATGCTGGCACACATATGCCGCTTGTCTCGATCTCTCAGCGCCGCTCTAACCCTTCCTTCAGTATATACCTGATTCACCCACAGAACACCGTGAACGTAAACTCCTTGGGCAGGTCTCGTCCGCTCCTCGCAGCACCAGCCACAGATTCTTTAGCAAGAACTCGACCAGCACGATCGCAAATCGGATGATCGGACCCTGTGCCGTTGTTATCGCTCGCACCTAGCGAAACACCCCGTAATTCGTCTCGATGGCCGAGCATTTCTGATAGAGCTGTTCGACTTGTTTGGGCGTGCGATCTCCAAGATCGCACGTCACGTACCCTCGGATGACCTCGCGGTGTTTACCTCGGTCTCTGGCATGATAGGAGACACTCACGAGCAGGAACTGAAGGCTTCGGCCTCTCTATGAATTAGTAATGATGAATATTTTCATAAAGCATGAAAATATATGTGGCAAGCGACGAACGATAGATTATGGCCCAAACTCCCAACTGGGACCCACCGAATACAAACACTCCGACAGCAAAAACGACCGTCACCAGCTTTCGTGTAATTGAAGCCCTACTGCAGCACAAAACGTCAGGCGTAAGTGAATTAGCTGCTGAGGTTGATCTTGCGAAAGGAACGGTTCACAAACATCTCAATACTCTTAGACAACTTGGATACGTCGTTAAAGACGGAACGACTTATCGATTGAGCCTCTCTTTTCTCCGAATCGGTACCACTATTCGGGCAGCAATCCCCTTGTATTCTATTTCACAGGCACCGCTTGAATCTCTTGCAGAGGCAACTAGTGAAGTAGCAAGTATTGTAGTACCCGAAAACGACTGGGGGATATATCTCAGTCGCGTTCAAACGGACGAAGAGAGAGTGCTAAGTATCCAAGAAGGGGAACGTATCCCTCTCCATGCTACAGCTGGGGGGAAAGCGATCCTCGCATATATGTCCGAAGCGGAACGGGACCGCATACTCGAGGAACGCGGTCTTCCCGCTATTACGGACAAAACCATCACTGACGCCGAGAAACTGAAAAAGGAACTCCAGTATATCTACGACAAGAGGAGCGCAACCGATCGGGGCGAACATCGGATCGATCGCCACTGTATTGCTACTCCGATCGTCGATACAGATGGTCGGGCAATGGGGGCTGTAACTCTCTCAGGGCCTGCCGAGAGAATGGCACAGAAAGTCGAAGAGTACGATATTCCATCCATTGTGAGTAGCACGGCGAACAATATTCAGACGCAGTTCTCACGGTCCGTGAATTCGGCACAACAATGAGCGAGAAACCGAACGTATTGGCCGTAGTTACGGACCAACAGCGCTGGGACAGTCTGGGCCTCTACGGCTGTCCCCATGACCTGACACCTAACCTTGATGCGATTGGCGAGAGGGGGACAGTGATTGAAGAGGCGATAACACCCCAGCCGACGTGCAGCCCCTATCGTGCTACATTCCATACAGGCAAGTACGCGACTGAAACGGGTGTTTGGCGAGAATCTCAACCACTGCCCGAGGACGAGCGGACGCTAGCAGACGTATTTGGAGACGCCGGATACGATGTTGGATTCGTTGGTAATTGGCATCTCGGCGGATCATTTGCCGATCCTGTTCCCGAGCAACAACGGGGCGGATACGACGATTTCTGGCTCGCTGCGGATATTCCCGAGTTCACCACTGCTCCCTATGAGGGCCGCCTCTTCAATGGGGAAGGCGATCCATTCGAGTTCAACGAGTACCGCGTTGATGCGTTCACCCGATTCGCGAAGACCGCGATCGAGTCGCTCACTGAGCCGTTCTTCCTCGTTGTATCGTATCTAGAGCCCCATGATCAGAACGATCAGTGGACCTTCGTTGCTCCGGAAGACTATGCGGATCGATATCGAAACCACCCGTATGTTCCACCGGATCTCTCGAATCGACCTGGAGTATGGTATCAGGAGCTCCCTGACTACTACGGTATCGTCCGACGCATCGACGAGTGTATCGGGAAACTAGTTGACTACCTCAAAGACGAGCGGTTGTACGGGGATACCGTCTTTGCCTATACTTCTGATCACGGGTGTCACTTCCGGACCAGACCGGGCGAGTTCAAGCGTAGCCCGCACGATTCGGCCGTCAGGGTTCCGCTTCTGTTCTCTGGACCTGATTTTGACAGGAACGAGCGAATTCGGAAAACCACGAGTACTATTGATATAGCCCCCACACTTCTCGATGCCGCAGATATCGATCCACCTGATAGGATGCATGGCGCGAGTCTCTTACCGGTCATCAGAGGCGACGAGCTTGACCGTGACGGCGAGGCATTCGTTCAGATCAGTGAATCACAGATCGGCCGGGCGATTAGAACTGACGGCTGGTTGTACGCCGTGGCTGCCCCCTCACTCACCGGCTGGCGAGGCGGGGACGGCCAGGCATCCAGCGAATTATACGTTGAACGGTACCTATATGACCTCAAGCGAGACCCCCATCAATCGACCAATCTTGTGGGCCGACCGGATTACCGGCCAATAGCCGACGATCTCCGGGCGCGACTTCGAAATTATCTTTCAGACGTCGAAACTGTCGAACCCGATATCGAATCCCAGGACAGGGGGTACTACGAGTACTGAGTGCGTGAGATACAGCGTTCACAAATTATGAACAGAATACCGAGACCCTATAATCGAATTACACACATACAAATGTAACACCGTCTTACTTCTGACTTGCCTGTTCACATTATATGAACAAATTCCCCTTTTCGAGAGATCGAGCGTTTTGCTACTACCACTCTGCGACGCTGCCGTCGTCATGGCGCCAGACGGGGTTGTGCCAGTTGACCGTTTTCTCGGCTTGGCGTTCGATGTACTCCTCGTTGAGCTCGATCCCCAAACCAGGGCCAGTAGGAATCTCGATGTATCCTTCATCGTACTCGAAGACTCCTGAGTCGACCAAGTAATCGAGGACATCGCCACCTCGATTGTAGTGGATGTCGAGGCTTTGTTCTTGGATCAGTGCGTTCGGCGAACAGGCGTCGACTTGGACGCATGACGCTAGTGCGATCGGGCCTAGCGGACAGTGCGGTGCCAGTGCCACGTCGTAGGCCTCAGCCATGTCCGCGATCTTCTTGACCTCGGTGATCCCGCCGGCGTGCGAGAGGTCCGGCTGAATGACGTCGACACTACCGTCCTCGAAGACCTCCTTGAAGTCCCACCGTGAGAACATCCGCTCGCCCGTGGCAATCGGGATCGATGTGTGGGCGGCGATCGCCGGCAGAGCGTCGTTGTGCTCGGGAAGGACGGGCTCCTCGATGAACATCGGCTCGTAGGGCTCGAGGGCCTCGGCGAGCCGTTTGGCCATCGGCTTGGTGACCCGTCCGTGAAAGTCGACCCCAATGTCGACCTCGGGGCCGACCGCCTCGCGGACTTCCCCGAGGCGCTCTTCGGCCTCCCGGACGGCAGCGGATGTGTCCACCCGCCGAAGCTCGCTGGTCGCGTTCATCTTCAGACCGGTGAAGCCCTCCGAGACCTTCTCGGCCGCTGCTTCGCCGACCTCGCTAGGGCGATCGCCGCCGATCCACTGATACACTCTAATCCGGTCGCGCGCCCGCCCACCGAGCAGTTCGTAGACCGGCGCGCCGAAGCGCTTACCCTTAACGTCCCAGAGTGCTTGATCGATCCCGGCAATCGCGCTCATCAATACCGGTCCGCCACGATAGAAACCGCCACGGTACATCGTCTGCCAGTGATTCTCGATCTGTGCGGGGTCCTCGCCAATGAGGTAGTTGTCGAGCAGCTCCTCGACCGCTGCACGGACGGTCTTCGCCCGTCCCTCGACAACGGGCTCGCCCCAACCCACCAGTCCGTCGCTCGTTTCAAGGCGGAGAAATAGCCAGCGCGGCGGTACCTCGTATAAGTTGTAATCGGCGATTTCGCTCATGCAAGCTCGGGGAGGTATTCCCGATTGGCTTCGATCAGTTCTTCGGTCATCTTGTGGGCCTCGTCAAGCGTCAACTCTGCAGCCGTCAGCGGGTCGAGCTTAACTGCCTGTTGGATTGCTTCGCGATCGTTCTCCAAGGCACCCTTGACTGTGAGCTGCTGGACCGTGATGTTCGTTCGATTCAAGCCCGCGAGCTGTGGGGGAAGCCTCCCGATACTACATGGACGAATCCCTGTCGCATCGACCAGACACGGAACCTCGACGCAGGCCTCTGTGGGGAGGTTCTGTATTGCGTCTGTCTCGTTGCTGACGTTGAGGTTGAACCGGCGGGTCGTGTCGGTCTCCAGTGAGTGGATAATTCGGGATGCGTATTCCTCGGAGCGTTCGATCTCTAGTTCTTCGAGATCGATGTCGTGTTCGGGCTGGTCCCGCTGATCAGATCGTTCTTTCCACCCCTCGAGATACGTTGCTGTTGGCATGCGCTCGGCGTAATCGGTGCCGGTCAGCCGTTCGATCTCTGCAGGATCTGTTCGGAAGTACGGGTGATACTCACTGTTGTGGTGACTCGATTCGGTAACGAATGCCCCGAAATGCTTCAGGAGGTCGAATCGAACCGTATCCCGACGATAGATCTCCTCGTCGTCGATTGACGCCTTCAGACGGGGATAGAGGTCTTCGCCATCGTGCTCGCAGGTGAGAAACCACGCCATGTGGTTGATACCTGCGACCCAGTAGTCAAGTTCGTCTTCGGGAACATCGACGTAGTCAGCGATCGCCTCCGCCGTGTGGGGAACGCTATGACAGAGCCCGACCGTTTCGACCTCGGTCGCCTCAAACAGGGTCCAACAGATGATCGCCATCGGGTTAGTGTAGTTTAATAATAGAGCATCCGGGCAGAGCTCCTCCATATCTCGGGCGAGGTCGAGCATTGTCGGAATCGTCCGCAACCCACGGAAGACGCCGCCAGGTCCGAGGGTGTCACCGATGGCCTGTTTGACACCGTACTTCTCAGGAATGCGAATCTCATTCTCGAAGGGTTCGGTACCGCCGACGTTGATCATGTTTAGCACGTAGTCCGCATCGTCGAGTGCCTGTCGCCGGTCGGTCGTCGATTCTATCGTCGCGTCGACGTCGCCGTTTTCGACCATCGCTTCGGCTACCTCGGTTGTCTTCGCGAGACGTCCTTCGTCGATATCCATCAGCCTAATTGTGCTGTCCGCCAGCTCTGGGAACGAAAGGATGTCTCCGATTAGCTTTCGAGCAAACACCATGCTACCGGCCCCGATAAACGATATTCTGACCATACACTCTCCATGGCATGTTCCCTGATATAAATTTACTGCCTTGTAGGTATCATTATAGTTACTACTTTGAAAGTATACATAGCGCGATAATAACTCGCCATTTCACTGAATAGGGTCTGATGCCCCGTTACTACCCGTCTAAGCGAACGTTCTTAGCCGGAAACCAATACTATAAAACATAATAGTTATACGGTGGGGTCCGTACGCAGAGGGTATGGGACGAATCGATATGGAGGGCGTGACCAAAGTGTTCGGCGAGGGTGGCGAGGAGATTGTCGCCGTCGACCACCTCGATCTCACCATTAACGACGGAGAGTTCCTCGTTCTCGTTGGCCCCTCTGGCTGTGGGAAGTCGACCACACTTCGAACCATCGCCGGGTTGGAGGAAGTAAGCGACGGGACAATCAGTATCGACGGAGAGGATATCACCGACGAGAAGCCCAAGGACCGGGACATCGCGATGGTGTTCCAGAACTACGCACTCTATCCCCACATGACCGCCCGGGAGAACATGTCCTTCGGCCTCAAAATGACAACTGATCTCCATGATGAGGAGATCGACGACCGTGTCCGGAGCGCGGCGGGGATGATGGGGATTGAGGACCTGCTCGAAAGTAAGCCGGGTGAACTCTCCGGAGGCCAACAACAGCGCGTCGCGCTCGGACGGGCGATTGTTCGGGAACCGAAGGTGTTCCTGATGGACGAACCCCTCTCGAACCTCGATGCGAAGCTCAGGACGACCATGCGAACTGAACTCCAGGACCTCCAACAGCGTCTCGAAACAACGGCGGTCTACGTCACGCACGACCAGACCGAGGCGATGACGATGGGTGACCGGATCGTCGTTCTTGACGAAGGGGACCTCCAGCAGGTCGGTACTCCCTTGGAGTGCTACCAGAAGCCAAACAACGTGTTCGTCGCCGGCTTCATCGGCTCGCCCGGGATGAATTTCCTTGACGTCACGCTCGAAAACGGGACGCTGGTCCACGAGGCGTTCGCCTACGAAATCTCCGAGGAGACAGCCGCCGAGCTCCGAGAAGCCGGTCCGGACCTGATTCTCGGCGTTCGACCGGAGGACATCGAGGTGGTCACGGGGATGGCCGAGCCGAACCGGATTACGGTCCAGCCGAAAGTCGTTGAGCCGGTCGGCGATATGACCTATGTCCACTTCGAACTGGGCGGGACCGACATGACCGCCACGGTTAGCGGTGACCGCCACGTTCAGGTCGGAATGGATCTGGACGTCGTCTTCCCCGAAGAGCGGATCCACGTTTTCGACGCCGAAACCACGGAGGCGGTCAAGAACAGTCGCCGGGAACTGCTTAGTATGCCGAGTTAACACTGGGTTCGAAACGGCGACCGTATCGGTGTACGGACTGGTGAGATGGTTCCAAATCTCAAACGAAAGACCAACAACTTTAATAGTAATTGATTCACAGTGAGTGCCATGGATGGTAACGGTCTATCACGGCGAAGGCTGATCAAGATCACAGCAGGCGGCTCGGTGGTCGCCCTCGCGGGCTGCCTCGGGGGTAACGGCGAAGACGACGGGAACGGGGGAGAAGACGACAACGTCGAAGAAGTCGAACTCGGGGAGGGAGACATCACCCTTGAGTTCTCCGGATGGGGCGAGGGTGTTGAGCGCCAAGCCGTCGAAGACATGCTCGAATCATTTGCCGAGCAGAACGACGAGGTCGGCGTTCAGTTCCAGCACGTTCCCGCGGACTTCGAGGACCGACTCAGGACCCAGTTCGGGGCCGGCGAGGAACCTGACGTCTTCTATATGCCGATGGACTACGTCGGGGAGTTCGAGGAGGTGCTCGTTGACCTCGAACCCGAACTAGACAACGAACTGCTAAATGATCTCGACGAGCCGGTGGTCGATGCCGCAACGCTCCCCGAGGGGGTACATTTCGTCCCAAAGGATTTCCAGTATAATGCGCTCGTCCACAATACAGAGATGATGGCAAATGCGGGCTATGACGAGATGCCCGAAAATTGGGACGAGTTCCGCGAGATGCTTGAAGCGATTGACGAGGAGGGCGAGGTTGAGTACCCGCTCGTGGAATGGAACATCGACGGCCACAACTCGCTTGCGTACCCGTTTATGCACGCGAACAGTGGGCAAGTGATGAACGGGGACAACACTGAGTGTGTGATCAACTCGTCAGAGAACGTAGAAGCCCTCGAATTCCTACAGGGGCTCCGAGAGGACGGCTTGATGGGGCTCGGATCCGAGGTCGCGTCCGATGCCGAACACGCGATGATCGGTGAACAACAGACAGCAATGCTTTCAGGTGGTGGTTGGATCTTTGCTGAACTCAAAAACGATTACGAGGAGATCGATGAAGTAACCGACATTGCAGGGATGCCAATTCCCGAGGGAGGGGAGCAGACCGTAGCGATCTCCTGTGTTGGATATGCGGTCTCCGAGAACACGGAACACCAGGACGAGGCAGTCGATCTGGTTGAATACCTGATGGGCGAAGGGATCTTCCCGTGGCTCGAAACAGGGATTGCCCTCTCGATCCGAGAATCCCATCGCGAGGAAGTCGAACTGTACGAGGAGGACGAACGCTACGAGCGCTGGTTTGAGATGGGCGAGTTTGAGAACGTTATCGCGTTGCAGTACGGTCCAAACACGAGCGAGATCGTCAACGCGATCTACCCTCAGTTCGAGGGAGTCTACCAGGGCGAAGTCGAACCCGCTGATGCGCTCGCGACAATCGAGGAAGAAGTTAACAATAACATCCTCGGCTGATCACTGAAATTCAGATAAAACATGGCAACGCAAGACTCACAATCGACCGAGGGGGGCTGGGCGAGGTTCGGATCGCTCGAGGCGATTAGGCGAAAGGACAACTTAGCGGCGCTTCTGTTCATCCTGCCGAATCTCATCGTCTTCACCGCGTTCCTGTTCGTCCCCGTGTTGTTCGCGGTCTACCTCTCGTTTGCGGAATGGCAGGTGCTTACCGGCGACCTCCAGTTCGTCGGCCTCGACAACTACCGCAGCCTCATTTACCCCCTTCCCTGGGAGAACGACTGGGCCGTGTTGAGTACGCCGACGGTCAACCTCTGGTGGTGGGCCGTCTCGCGGACGATGATCTACACGTTCGGCGTCGTCCCGGTCGCGATCGCCGGCGGGCTGGCCGTCGCGCTCGTGCTCGATCGGCAGATCCGATTCAAAAAGGTGTTTCGCGCCGCGTACTTCCTACCCGTGATGCTCTCGGGGGCGATCAGCGCGATCATCTGGGGCTGGATCCTCAACCTCAACGGGATCGTCAACAACATCCTCGGCCCGGTCGGGTTGGCGCACAACTGGATCGGCGACCCCTCGACCGCGCTCGGTGTGATCATGCTCATCGCGATCTGGGCGGGGATCGGGTTCAACATGATCATCTTCCTCGCGGGCCTCCAGAACATCCCCGACGAGCTCTACGAGGCGGCTCGCATCGACGGAACCAACGGCTGGCAGCGCTTTCGACACGTCACGTGGCCGAACCTCCAGAACACGTACTTCTTCGTGATCGTACTCGCGATCATCTCCTCGTTTCAGGTGTTCGCGATCGCCTACGCGCTGACCAGCGGCGGACCGTACTACGCGACGACGACGATCGTCGTCCTGATCTACCAGGAGGCGTTCCAGCACGACAGCATGGGACTGGCCGCCGCGATGGCGATGATCCTCTTCGCCATCATCTTCGTGTTCAGCTACTACCAGTACCGCACGCGCGGTAACGACGAGGTGACCTACTAATGGTTCGCTCGAACTACGACTATCCGGGGTACGAACGGTCGGGACCGGTGTACTGGGCGAAGAAGACAACGCTCTACGCGGGCGTGATATTCGGCGCGCTGTTGATGATCGCGCCGTTTTACTGGACGGTGACGACGGCGCTCTCGGCGAATCCGAGCGTCGGGATCGTCACGATCCTTCCCGAGACGATCACGTTCGAGCACTTCCGTGCCCTGTTCGCCGAGAACCCCGTCGAGCGGTGGTTCTTCAACGCGATCGTCTTCGCGGGCGCGGTTACCCTATTCAACGTCGCGTTCGATACGCTTGCGGGCTACGCCTTCGCGAAACTGGATTTCTTCGCCCGCGAGAAGGTGTTTCTCCTCTTCATCGGGACGATGATGATCCCCGGAATGGTGACGCTCATTCCGGTGTACATCATCCTCGCCGAACTCGGTTGGGTAAACACCTATCGTGGGCTGATCGTCCCCTTCATCGCGAGCCCGTTCGGGATCTTCCTGCTTCGCCAGTACTTCCTCGGGCTGCCCGACTCGCTCGGCGAGGCCGCTCGGATAGACGGCTGTAACAAGTTCCAGGCCTTTTACCACATCTACCTCCCGCTCGCGAAGCCGGCGGTGGCTACCCTGGGAATCTTCGCGTTCATGGGCGCGTGGAACAACTTCGAGTGGCCGCTGATTATCGCGACCTCCCAGGAGCTCTATACGCTCCCGGTCGCGCTGTTCCTCGTCCAAGGCCAGTACACACAGAACTGGGGGCTGGTGATGGCGACGGCGGCGATCATGGTGCTGCCCGTGATCCTCGCGTTCCTCTCGGCCCAACAGTACTTCATCCGCGGGATGACCCTGAGCGGCATGAAGGGGTAATCCGTGGCGCGGATCCCGAACCTCACCGGATCGCTCGTCGTGGCGGTGAAGTTCACCTACCGCCAGATCGTGCTGCTGGTTCTACTCAGCCTCGCGTTCTCCCTTCTGTCCGTCCTCCTCGTCCCGGCCGGTGCGGCCGTCCTCGCCCTGTTTGAGACGATCCGTATCGTCCCGGAGGACCACCGCTCCGATCTCGCGCGGCTGAAAACGTACCTCCGATCTGTGCGGCGAAACCTCGTTTCGGGCCTCTCACTTTCGGTCCTACTGGTCGTACCCCCGATCGCTACGCTCCTGTACATCAACCTCGCGCTCGCGGAGCTCTCGGGCTACCTTTTTCTCGCGGGTCTCGTCTGTGCGTATCTCTCCCTCGTGGCCTTCTTCCTCGTCTTCCGGGTCGCGAACGTCCGCTCGCTTGAACCGGAAATCGGAACGAATGCGGCGTTTCGACGGGCCGTCGACGTTTCGAGTGCCCACCCCCACTTCGCGGTGCTCCACTCCTGTCTTATCGTCGCCGCCGCGACGCTCACGGTCGTCCTCCCGCCGTTCGTCTTCCTCCTGTTTCCCGGGTTCGTCGCCGTACTGGAGATCGTAATGTATGAGCAGGCCGCAGAAACGCAAGAATCACCTATCCGGCAATACCTGAGCACGACACCATGACGACGCGAAAAGTCCACGTCTTCTCGACGATACCGACCGCGCTGCTCGCACTCGTCATCGGACACCATCCCGTCTTCCTCCTCTTCCTCGTCGTCGGCGTCCTGCTGCCCGAGGTCGATACGTTTTGGCAATGGTTCCACCGTTCGTGGATCTTTCATACGTTCCTCCCGCCGGCGATCGCGTTCCAGGTGGCCCTCCTGCTCGGCGTCGAAACCGGCGGCGTCTACACCGGGATCCATTTTGTGACCGTCGGAATGGGGCTTCACTTCCTGTTCGACTACGTCTACCCGAAGACTCAGACCCATCCGGGCGCGGAGTGGCCCGTCCGTCCGTCGATCTGGTCGGCCCCCTGGGGGCTGATGTGGCTCGGACTCTCGTGGTTTGCCCAGTGGTTCCTCTACCTCTCGGTGGCGTTTCTCCCGTGGTTGTTCGGGATCCCGATCGAATGATGGTTGATAGCTCATAGATCCCTTTACCACGATATAATCGCACACCTCTATCGCTACTCCTTCACAATCGAATTTGTAGACCAACTCTGGATTACTAAAAGTCTGTTTTAACTATATAACGTTGAGATACGATCATTTATTTGAGCGCCCATTGATTATGTAGCATGGGTTTTCAACAGACTATCAACTCCTTCACGTATCGAGACTGGGAGGAGGCCTCCGACGGAACCATTCGACTTGCACTGATTGGCCTTGGGTGGTGGACTATTGAAGAGGCAATTCCCGCTATCCGCGATACTGACCTCTGTAAGACTACGGTACTCGTAAGCCGATCACAAGAGAAAGCACAGCGGCTTGCCGACGAAGCGGATATCCCGTATGCAATTTCAGATGAAGAGTATCACGATGGACAGTGTGCTGCGGAATATGACGCGGTCTACATTGCAACACCAAATGCATACCACCTCGAATATGTGGAGACTGCTGCCGAATTCGATAAGGCTGTTCTCTGCGAAAAACCGATGGAGGCGAGTACTGAGCGTGCTGAGCAAATGGTAGAGATAGCGGGCAGCAAAGACATACCGCTGATGATCGCCTATAGAATGCATACGGAGCCATTGGTCAGGCGTGCACGTGACCTCGTTGAAGACGGCGCTATCGGCGATCCAGTACAAGTGTACGGGAACAACTCACAATCATTACTCGACATCATTCGAGACCCAGATCAATGGCGGCTTGACCCAGATGTAAGCGGCTATGGTACGTCTATGATGGACCTCGGAATTTATCCGATTAATACAGTACGATTTATTCTCTCCGCTGATCCGATTTCTGTACAGGCACAAATGACGTCGATACACGATGCCTTTGCAGATGTACCAGATGAGCGTTCGACGGCAACTGCTGTCTACGAGGGAAGTGTGCACGCCGCATTTACAGCAACACAGAACGCGTACAACGACACGGAATTAACTATTACCGGGACAAGGGGACAAATCAAACTATCACCGGCGTTCCACATGGAATGTCAGATATCCGTTGAGACTGAAGATCAGACGTTCTCAATGTCCAGCGACAATACAAATGAGATGACCGAGGAGTTCGACTACTTCGCCGATCGATTGCTCTCCAAAGCACCGATCTACGCAGATGGTGAACATGGCCTTTATGACATGCGTATCCTCGAAGCGCTCTACGAATCTGCATCTGAAGGGACGACGGTAACACTCAAATAGGTGAATCTGTGGACCTGCCACTGTGAACACCACGTTCAAAATACCCTCCGTATTATGTTCTACTGTTCTTAGCCTTGTAAGCGATCTATCTGACGCTTACAATACAAAAGAGCGGTGCCGCGAAGGCAATCATCTCTCGGTCCTCAAGCGCGGTCGCCATTTCGTCGTAGGCCCGCTGCATATGACCTAGTTCCTTGGTAACCCGGTCGAACGAGACATATCGGAACACGTCGGCGTCGAACTCCTTCTCGAAATCGACGCCGGTGTCCACTTCTGGTCGATGAACTGCTCGAATCGGTCGCGCGTCGAGAAGTGCTCCGGGGTGGGGCCGTCTGCTTGGCGTAGCCGGTAATCGCCGAGAGCACCTCATCGTCACTCTTCCGCTCGCTAAGGTCGTAGCAAATCTGCGCGTGCCAGGCCGTGTATTGTATCTAGGGGGTGTTGCCAGCGTACTAGTGGACATGGTGGTCGTGATGGAAGCCTACAACCGCTAGAGACCGCCCAGCTGTGGGTCCTTCAGGCTCGCCTGCCAATATGGCTGCTACCTAATACGAATATATAAATAGTCGCTAGTAGTCATTCACTGTAGTGAATTCTATAAACGAACATCCACGATCCGCGAACAGAAGGGCCTCTACACTCCAAGACGGAGGGAGACGGTTCAACGTCCAGACAGGCGAGGATATCACGCTGTTTGGCGATATCACGGAGATCATTTCGGTGAGTCCGCCCGATGACTGGGATATGAACTGACGATGCGCTACGGATTCAACCAGTGTGGATTTCCCGCAGACGAGTTCGAGCATATGTGCTCGATCCTCGCGAAAGCCGGCTACGACGGCGTCGAACCGAACGTCGAGCACGGGGGGCCCCTGACGACCGAAGAGGGACGTCTAGAGGCCGCCAAGATAGCCGAAGAGCATGACCTGCGTGTTCCCGCCATCTCGACGATTAGCCACTGGGAGTATCCGCTCTCGAGCAGTGATGATGAACTGCGTCGGATCGGGCTGGATATCAGTCGTGATATGATCGACGCCGCTGCGATGCTGGGCGCTGAGGACGTCCTGATCGTCCCCGCTGTAATCCAAGACGGTACAACCTACGACGCTGACTACGAACGCGCCGTCGAATCAGTCCGCGAGATCGCGAACTACGCGGCCGATCGTGATGTTGGCGTGTCAATCGAGAACGTTCAAAACAACTTCCTGCTTTCTCCAGATGAATTCGCAGCGTTTCTCGATGACGTCGAGGACGCCGGCCCCGTTGGGGCATACTTCGATATTGCAAACGCGCTTCGCTCCGGACTACCGAGTCGGTGGCTACGCGCGCTCGACGGCCGAATTTCGAAGATCCACGTCAAAGACTGGCTCACAGACGCCCACCGCGTGACGTACCCGCCCCAAGGCGACGTAAACTGGGAACGCGTGCTTGATGCCGTCGATGCCATCGGGTACGACGGCTGGATCACCGCCGAGGTGCCGGCCTATCAATCATTCCCCGAGCGGATGCCTGTGGACGTACTTGAGACCATGCAGTTCCTCTTTGAAGACGGAGGTGACCAGCGATAACCCGACTGATCGTCGTCGAGCCGCTGTTCGAGGACGTCTGACCGCTCGCAGCCAACATTCTCGGAATCTGTGGGCCGAGTACGGCCCCGTCAAGCTTCGGCAATTCGACGAGACGCCGAGTCGGCTCCTTGAGGTGCTGGACAACCCGAGCGAGCTGACCGAACTCGCCGCGCTTGGCATTCCGATCGCCGATGAGTGCACTGCCCGGCTGACGACCCTCATATTAGCGTTCGTGATGACTGACTCGATATTCGTGGAATCTGTTGGACAGCGAATCTCTTCTGACCACACTTCCGCCGAACTATTTAATGAGTTCTCGGGTAGCACCCACTGTTTCTTGGGCTCCGGATTCGGTCGTGGGCGATTGCGAATAACCGTACTACGCTTCTTCAATCGAGATCGAACCACCACACCGACCGCATGAATACTTCTCAGGTTGTTTCACAACTTTCGACCGGCGATATCGGGGATCACGACTCTCACACGCCTCACAGATGACCCAGTAGTTGGGCTCAGCGTACTGCTCGCAATGACGATCCGTCTTCAGCGGTTCAATCCACTGGTGAAACGTCGACCCGTGGTCGGCCTCATCGTACTCGTGATACTGCCAGGCATGGATCAGCTCGTGACGAACGACTCGAGAAAACTGCTCCCATCCATATGACTCATAGGCATCCCACGAGAGACAAATTGTGATCTGCTCACACTGGTGGTCGTAGATCGCGACCCCGGCGGAGCGCTCCATCCGCGTCGAGGTTTCCCAGTCAATAGCGTTGACTGGCAGTTCCGGAAAGTGTTCGGCTGCAACCTCTCTAGCATGAGTCGCTGCGTGCTCGCACAGCGCTACTTTCGTCTCCGGATACGTCTCATCACTCGTCTGTTCCGCACTGCTCTGAGCAGGTGCTAATTGGCTCTCAGCCGCCGAGGTAGTCCAGTCGCCGTCCGTCAATCGCGCTTGTTTCATCGATCAAATATTGTTGTCGTGTTGGCTAGCGAGTGATCCAACCACTCGAAACCGCTTTAGTCCTCGGTCTCACCCTCCGGGTTTGGATTCGGCGTCCGGAATCCCTCGCGATAACAGGGCCAGCAGGGAAGATCCTCAATTCCTGGGATGCAGTCACAATCGCTTGGGCGCTTCTCCACATTGTGTTCACTGATTCCCGACCGTTCAACAGTCGTTCCGCCGTCGGTGGCTACCTCCTGTTCTTGCTCTCCGCTACTCTCGTAGTCGCTTGCAGCCTCAAGAACGGGCTCACGAATCGCAACCGCAACACGATGCTTGCATGCTCCGTCGTGATACGTATCGGATGGGCATTCACAGGCGACCGGAATCCCGTCCTCGACGTTCACGCGATAGCTGTGTTCGTCGGCGTTCTCGTGGCTCTCGTTGCGCACGGTCACGAGCCCGGGCGCTTCGAGCTCAAAGTCGAAGGCTTCGTACTGGGCGCGTTTTCTGGTCGATGCGTCGAACTCAAGTGCGGCGAGTGTTTCTTTGCATATGGTCTGGTTCTCCTGAAACAGACCAGCTCGCGTGTCTCAGCACGCGGGCATTCCTTCTAACTCCGAAATGCCCCGAGGAGCGGGTCTGTCTCTACCTATTGCTACGTACCAATAGGTAATAAACCTTGCCCACTTGTTTCGGGGCAATAGGGTTATGGCCCTCGGATTCCATAGCCTAGCACATGAGTTCCGATCGGAAGCGCAACGAAGAGGGGAGATATGTCGAGACGGTCAGCCCCGATACCGTTCTCGAGGTTATCCAACATGCAGCGGATCCGATCGTCACCGCAAAAGAAGTCGGTGAGAAACTCGACTGTACGTCCGAAGCCGCCCGCCAGAAACTCCTCCGATTACAGGATCAAGGGATTGTCGCTCGCCGGAAGGTTGGCGCCGGGGCAGTCGTCTGGTGGCTCGTCGACGACGACCAGTCTACAACTTCTACTGAGTTCGACGCGGACGATTCGCTCTTTACTGACCCGGCAACGTTCGCAAGCGGTGAATCCGACGTCTCTCGAAACACTGACGAGTATCTGGCCGCTGCGATCGGCGACGACAGTGATCCCGACGAATGACTACCGATCCTAGTATATCACCGCTATTCGTAGACACGAGTGCCTGGTATGCGATCTTCGATGAAGACGACGCCGAGCACACGCGGGCAACCGCTGTCCGTGAAGCAATCCACAGCGGCGACCTCCAGCACCGCCCGATCTATACAACCAGCCACGTACTCGGCGAGCTCGCAACGCTGCTTCTTCGCTTTAGTCACGACATCGCTTCACGAACACTCACCCAGATACGAGACTCGCCGAACGTGACTGTGATTCACCCTGACCGGGTGGCATTCGACGCCGCTGTCACGCAGTTCGACCGCTACGATGATCAAGCGATTTCGTTTGTCGATCACCTTACCGGTGTACTTGCCGATGAGCGTGACGTCGATCGTATTTTTGCGTTCGACAGTGACTTTCGAACACTGGGTTTCACGCTTACTCCTGACGATATCACAGAACTATAAGGGCTATCTGCATGGAAACGCACCGAACGCTAAACCAACGCTTACACAGTAATAACGAGCATTTCGTCTGCACCCTGCTGAAACTCGAATGGGACGTTTTCAACTGCTACTTGATGGCCGTCCTCAGTCAGTTCTCGTAGAAGATCATCTAGTCGTGGATACCGCTCAGTATCTAACCCAACAAGTGGGAAGATGCGTACTTGCTCTGTGGCGACTCGGATGAGCTCTCGTAGCGTTGCTAGATGAAACTCATAGTCTAAGCGGTCACCGTAGAGGAAGAGAAAATGCGCAGAGAGAACAAGCGAAAACGAGTTCGGTGCAAAGGGGAGTGTTGGCAACTCACCGTAGAGATATCGTCCTTGTTTTCGCCCTTCAGTATAGTCACTGATGAACGTCTCATAGGCCTTTTTCAATAATTTCGTTCGCCCCTCAATATCGCCGTAGAACTCCCACTTGAACAAGTCACTCTTCTCAGCCAATTGCGCTGCGACGGCCTCGTAGTCTTCTTGACATCGTTGCTGGAGCTCTGTCGGTGGTTGTGAATACATCATGTCGACCCCCGTTATCGACGCACCCGATTCATAGGCGGTCGCAACGAATGAATCCGCACCAGATGGACAGTCGAGTATCGTCTCTCCCTCGATTGAGTCGAGCTCGAGGTCGAACATCTGGCAATACTCGTCGAACGTTCGTCCGATGAACGCAAAATCAGTGACCGCAAATGCGTTGTTCGAGTTCATATAGAAGACAAGACGTAGTGTACATATATGTACTTTACTGTACTACAATGAGCATACCCTATCTCCTGGAGTGCTACCATGTGAGCGGACCGGTCTCTTGATTAGTACTTCAGTCTCGAATAGTACTGCAACACCATCTGTTGAAGGGTCGGCACGTACGATGCTCCGCGATGAGCTCAAACCATGGGAAATCGTGTTTCGATAGAGGTTGGGGTCCACCTCATTAAGAGTAGACCGGGGTCCCTCCACTACAGCTCGCAGGGGGTCCACTCTTCTCGCTCGCTGTCGCTACCCAACGTGGAGAATATGTCAGACCACGCAAGTGCAACGAGAACTACTATTAGATAGAACTTTGATAGTAAGCTGTCGCCCTGCTCTCTCAGTGTCAGAGGCACTGCTCCCCCCTTTCGAGCGTCTCACTCGGGACCAACGGCTAGAGGAGGAAGTGAGCTCAGAGTACCACAGGAAGTCTACTACTCTCTGTCAACAGCGACCGATAAAAAACACCACTGAGATTGGAGCACTGCCGTCGTTGTTCCTACACGGCTCAACTGGGAAGTCAGAGGGCTACTGCCTTACTGGGAGTCCCACGTCATAGATCGATTCGCACTGATCGACTACTCTCTCAGATCCCGGTAGTACACCCACTCCTCCTGACTTTCTCGGTCAGTGGCGCTAGTCTCCTCTGGGAGTCAGACAGCTGTTCTGTGGCGGTCTCTTGCTTTTATTGGTGATGTCATTTATTTTCGTCCCGGCACTGCTAAGACGACGCATTTCTCGATACTGCCTTCTTTTGTGCAGCTTAGCTGGCTGTGGAATCGTCGATCCGGCTAGTGGTGTTTCGACTGTCACTGACGCTGCTGTCTGTCGGTGATTGCTTATGCCTTATTTCGCTGATGAGGTACCCCTCTTCGAAGGCAGATGGATACCCAGGCTCTGCTGAAACCTATTTGAAAAGTTTGCGTCGAGGCACTTCTTGTTCTTCTGCCTTCGCTCCTGGGGACCCCCACACTTGCTTTGCTCTTCTTGGACCCCTACTGGTGCTCGCTCACCTATTACTTAGTATGGAACTCGTGGTGCCTCTCCCATCGTCTATTCTAGAGTCCTCTGTACCAGCGGGACTACTGGCTATTCGGAGTAGTGAATGAGGCATGCTACTGTTCTTTTAGAGCACAGCGCTTCCGATAAACAACTACCTATTCCGATAGTTTTTGAGACACGCCTCTATCGAGGTGAAGATCCCTTTGTCTCGCATTGATTGACTCCTCTGTATTGCTGTATCGCTTCTCGCTCTACCGGTGCTGAATCGGCCCTATCTCATTGCTTTCTCAGAGTCACTCTATTCTTCTCGGATCGAGTAGGTATCATCTCTCATAATTGAGTTTAGTGTTGTAAGGGCTGCTCTTGTTCCGCTGCTCTCGCTTTTGGGACTCCCCCTTGTTTGAGCTTGGTCTGACTCCCAGCCTTGCTGTCTCGAGGTTGACCCCCAGGGATCTCGCTTCGCCAGCTTATATTCTTTTTCTGAGAGTCTGTTGGCTCGCTTGTGCACCAGCCCCTGGGGGTATCCTTCTTCTCGACCTACTGGGTACCTTTCCCGACTCTTAGCTAACGCGCCGCCTTACTGGGCGAGAAACGCCGAGAAATATTCAGAGAAATATCCCTACAGGACTCTTCTTGAAGAACTCTTCTTTGAGAATATTCTTGAAGAAGATATATCTGTCTGGTTCTAGTAGGATTTGATATGAGTACTCCAGCTGACTCACTTGACTGGAAATCCATCGAGATCCTGCGCGCCCTTGCCGAGGCTGAGACAGCGCTCACCACAACGGAGGTACGGGAGGCAACTGACCTTAGCGAGAATCGGATCATCCTTTATCGAATTTCTGAGTATTTAGAGCCGCAGGGACTCGTCACGACCCATCAACCTGAGGCCACGGGGACGGTCGTTCCCGCTAAAGAAATAGAACTCACAGAGTCCGGACAAGAGCTCACGACTGATCTTGAGACAACAGACGAGACCGGGCTGACACTATCCGATCTCCCAGAAAAAGTACACCAACTCTCGGAGCGAGTCGACCAGACCCAGACGGAGATCGACCAGCTTCAATCACAGGACCAGTCCACCGATGAAGCTACTCTCGAAGAGTTGAGTGAGCAGGTCGAGAACCAACAGGAGCAATTAGCGCGCCTCGCCCAGACCGTCGCCAGTAATGATGCAGACCCATACGGGGCCTGGAGTGAAGACCAGCAAGAAGAGTTCCATCGACTCCGACGTGGGATGTATGCACTGCGGGACTACCTCTTCGACGAAACAGATCTCGATCCAAAGCGCCTTGAGGAGTATCTCGATGATGTGACGGTCAATAAAGCGTGATGCAGTACTGAAGTTAGCGACCTGACCAGGCAAAGCTCACTCCATCGTCTTCGTCCTCCTTCTCCGATGGTTCCTGCTGCGGTGGCGCTTGAGCTTGCTCGTCAGTCTCCTTTGTCTCCGCTTCCATATCGGTAGAATCGTCTGCTGGTTCCTTCGTGTCCACTTTCTCTTTCGTCTCCCAGGCAGTGTTCGTGGGTAGCAGCGGCCGAGTCTTGCCCTGTTCACTGATCATCGGCTCGGTGTACTCCTCCGTGTCATCGTCGGGGAACACCACGAACAGGAAGTCCTCCGGTGTCGGCATCCGATCGAATTCGTTTTCTGGAATGAACGGCGCTCGAACCACCATCCAGTCGTCTTCTAACTCCTCGCGCGAGCCATAGACCAGCTTCTCACCGCTGGCTCGAACCGTGTACTCGCGCTCAGAGGCATCGTACTCGGAGTAGGCAGGGACGTTTGATTTCGAGGGATTAGCCGCTGCCTCAAGGCTCTCAAAGCGAGCGTGCTCAGTACCGCCTTCATCACTCATCACGACCTCTTGGCCTTCCTCACGCCAGACGAGATTCGCCTCACTTCGCGGACGCAGGGCGTACGTGTCCGATGCGACCGCGAGTGTTTCGACTTTGTTGTAGAACGTCCGATTGTCCTCCTCATCAACGTCAGCAGCGAACGTCATCCGATCGTAGTTGATCGTCCGATTCGCACCTCGGCCTGTGGTATTGTAGATAATCCCCTCACCACGCCGCGGCCAGTAGTCGAATCGGCCGTGCTTCGCACTCCCGTCCTTACAGGCAAAGACGCATAGCTTGTGCTCATCGATTGCTTTTCGGAGATTTGTTAGTGTCTGCATTGGCTTTTCTAACGTCGAGGTCTCGGCCTCGATGCTGATGTTCAATCCATCCGTAAGCTCAGCGAGGTAGGGATACTCCTCTGCAAGTCGCTCCTCACGGGCGTGGACCTCGCGGATATTCTCGGCTGCCATTGGATCGATTGGGAGGTCGGCGATTCCATCTGGATCTTCCTCGCCCTCTTGAGTCGGGAGTTCGACGAACATCCCGAGTTTCGTGAACGCTCGGTAGGCTTCTGTGAGCACCCAGCGGTGTTCGTCGCCGCCACCGCTCGCGCTACTGCCGGTATCCTGGGCTAGTCCGGCATACTCGAGGCCCTCGGGTGTCACCTTCATCACCGAGTCACCATCTCGCCGCTGGCGTTGAAGATACTCATCAGGTGCTTGCTCAATCACATTCGAGACTTCCGATGAGAAGCCAAGCTCACCGGCTCGACGCTGCCATTCGTCTTTCACTGCCTCGCTCTCGACGAACTCACCGATTGCGTCCTGTTTAATTTGCACTGTATAGGCCGCTTCGTACAATGCTTGTTCGGCGGGATCGCTCGTTATGTCTACCTGTTCCTCGCTTCCTTCAGCAGCTGTTGCTTCAGCTGTACTGGACGAAACTGCCCCACCGGCATCGAAGTGCATTTCGTCAAGAATCTCCTCGCCACTCTGCACTGGCGAGCCGTAGTTCTCGAGCGAGGTAACGATCAGCTCATAGGCTTCTTCGATCGTGTGCCGTGGCGGATAGGGCGGGATCAGCTTCGCCAGGAACGGATCGTCCTCACTGTTGAGCTGAGTCTGTGCATGGTAGTCGGGTGTTCGCTGCAAATCCTCGGTATCCATCCCTCCGAACCGGTTCGCGATTTCACGCGCTTCTTCGGGATGGTTTGGCGTGAGCGAGAGGATCGTATTGCAATTGGAGATAATTGCGTCAGCGGCATCATCGGGAAGCGACCTGAGGACCTGGGTCGAGAGCATCAAGCCGAGCTTCTTCGAGCGGGCCTCCATGAGCATCGTCTCGATCTCGTCTCCATCAGTGAGAACGGAATGACACTCGTCGATCGCGAGGAAGAACGGAGCATACTCGCTGCCGACGTCGTCCATACCTGCCAGTTCCATCATCTGTTGTTCAGAGGGATCTTTCCGGGAGGTGACGGCCGTCCAGATCCCACTGACCACTGCATTGGCGGTCATGACCTTCGCTTCCTTTGGAAGGTCGTTGTTGACGATCAAGATCTTCTGCTCGTTGACGATCTGGCCCAGCGTGACCTCGGCGCCACGCATCGCGATGATTTTGCGGGTGATCGGGTTCTCAACCCAGTCTTTCAGTCGTCCCAGCAAAGGATCGAGTTCGTCGGCGCTGAGTTCCTCAGCGATTCGCCGGGTGAATCCCTCGAGGAACATGATGTCGTCATCATCGATCGTCAGGTTTGACCACGAATACGGGCGGTAGATGGGATATGAGTCGACTGGAGCCTTGTGCAACAACACTGTAGAAGTGGTTTTGTTGCACAAGGTATCTCACACTTGACGAAGAGACGCGTGCATACCAAACATTCTTTACTGCTTCGCTGTAATCTGTAATCGGGATCGAACTCATGTCACGCACCTCAAACCGGACGAACGGTGACATCGTCCGCGATTTCCTCTCCGTTGCAGGCCTGCTTGAAGACCCCCAGTTGGCCCACCTCTACACCTATCTCGATCACGAGGGTGAGGCGACCGTTCAAGATGTCATCGATGATCTCGAACTCGCCCAGGGAACTGCCTATACCTACGTCAATCGGCTCGTTGAGGCTGGCGTTGTCGAGATCACACATGAGGAACAGCCTCGACGGTACGCCGCCCGCGAGATCGATTTGACTGTCACGGCGGCCGCCGGCGATCGAGAGTATACGATCACGCCGGCACTCATCGACGCTGTCGGACGACGCGAGACCAACAGCGATATCGATACGTACATCGACCGTCACGGTATCGCTGGCCTCGCGACAGCACTCACCTACGCCGTCGCGCGGGAACAGGGTGAGACAACCCATCGACTGATGGCCCAAGACCTCGACATTTCACCACTGGCTGCGGAGATCATTCTCCAAGCACTTCGTCCCGTCGTCCACGACTACTACGAGATCGAGGAGGCGGGAGCGTCGCTTGAGGCGATTAGCGTTGACGACCACGATGCGACTGACGACGCGTGAGCCGTCTCCATATTGCTGATACTGGGTTGTTCGTTGCAATGGGCCAGTCATCGAACAGCCGGTATCAAGCCGTTCGACGGTTTGCCCGCCGCAACGACATCACGTTCGTCCTCCCTGGGCGGGTGTATGACGAACTTGCCACCGACGATCCCGCCGTCCAGACACCGCCCGTCGATACAGCGATCAAAGAAGGGTGGACAACAGTTGCGGCGCCACTTGAGTTCTCTCAGCCCATTGTTTCCCGAGCAATGGATGGGGTTCAACGATACATCGCGAACGCTGACGACCGGCCAGCGGACGAGGTCGAGCGGGCTGATGCCGCCCTCGCTGCGCTCGCGGCCCAGCATCTCAGTACAGGGACAGCGACCGAGGCCTACATCTACACAACTGATAGTGCCGCTGGTGAAGGAGCTGAAACCGTCCTGGCTAGTGAGGGATATGGTGACTCGATCACGTTTATGAACGGCTTTCGGTTCATTGAGGATTTGCTCGCAGACGATCTGTAGCAGGACCACTCCATGGACAGCCGGTGTCGGGAGGGGAACCTCTCAAGGGGGTCCCTGGCTAGAGCCGTCAACAGCCGTTCAAGAAACGTACCCACTAGTAATCGTACCGTACAACCAACCGCTTGCGTGGGAGTAGAGTCGTGTCCTGTTAGAGGGTTGACCCGCTCTCGCGGAGATTAGGGCCCGGGGACATCACTCGCCACCGACGTCAGCTGTCTCCGGAGAGTCCGTCTCGAACGTTGTCTCTCCAGGGATCTCCGATTCTTCCGGGAGGACGACACGACGTTCCTTGTACGAGAGGCCGTCCTTCCGGCGATTCTTTCGTTCTATGTACAGCCGGCTCTTTGTGAGGTCAAGTAAGGCGTCAATCGTTCGGCCGGCCAGTTTCTGGCTGTATTCTTTGTTCACGCCCGGTTCGTTGTGTCTGAGCCACTGGGCGAGTTCGCCGGCATCGATGTACTCGCGAACGCCATTGCAGCCCTGATTCCAGAGCTTGCTCTGGTGTTGTTCGTGATCCTGCCAGACTTCGGCAGCGAGGCGAACGGGTTTCGATGAGGCGGCCGAGTGAAGCATATCGTCATCCATCCGCGCAAGTTGCTGGATCGGAAGGAGATCGCCCGGCGTGAGTGTGGGCTTGCCGCCGCGATTGAGTGGGTCGTCGCTGCCGGGAATGCGGGCGTAGGTCTCGCCATCGTCCTTCGTGAACTTCTCGAAGTGTTCGGCGGAGATCTCAAGCTCCTTCCGATGGGGATAGACGTTCTCCCAACGCAGGTGCGCGTTTTTCTCGAGTTCGCGTTCCTGGAGTTCTTGCACCATCGCACGCGTGTTGCCAGTTTTCTTTCTGACCGCGCCCAGAATAACGTCTTGTTCGGTGACCGTGCTTTCGAGATCATCGATGCGCTCGTCTTTCTGTGTGAGTTCCGCTTCGAGTTTGTTGATGCGCTTGTCTTTTTGTGTGAGCTCTGTTTCGAGCTCGTCGACACGGACGGTGAGCTGATTGAGACGCTCACAAACGGTCTCAAGCGTGGAGGTGTTGGTCGTCGGTTGATCAGTAGCGATGCTTGCGGTCGTCGTAGCGTCGGTCATTGGAAAGAGAGTTCAGCTGATAGTGAGACGGTCAGGCCTGTCTCGTGGCTGGCGGCCGATACGAACGCGTGGATGGGCGGAGAGGCCTCGCTGGCTAGAGGTGGGCCTCTCGGTCGGCAGCGAGCGCTCACGCTGTGGGAGTAGCCGCACATCGCGTGTGGACTACTCCTGGGAGCGGGTCTGAGCCTGCACGCACGTGCGCGTGATCGGGCTCATGGCTTGCTGAGTGATGATCACCGAATCATCGGTAGATGAATCACTCGTCTCGATCTGCGCGAGCGAAGGCCCCTGTGTTATCCGAGGGTTCGTCTCGTGTTCGTTCTGATAGACGGTGAGGCAGGTCCGACAGCAGTGTGCACTCGTTGTTTCGAGATCACCGAGTGCAACCCGAGCGTATCCGGCGTCGGGCGAACAGTTACACAGTGGTGTTGCCTGCTCGTCGTCGCGCTCGAGATGGTAGATCGTGTTCGTGAGATCCGGGAGTTCAGCGGTTGGGACGAGGGTTATTGGATCGTCTGTGTTGGTCGAGCCCTCGCTTGGCGTGCTCGTCTGGATACGTTGCGGGTCCGAGAACCTGAGGGACTCAGCATGTGCTGTTCCTGAGAGACGTGCTGTACAGAGGTGTTCGCTATATCCAAGCGTCGGGGAGAGGATTGCCTCGGGGGCGCAGTCCGGACAGGAGAGTCGCGAAAGGGTGTAGGTCGTAGCATCTTCCTGCCGGGTCGCCTGTATGGTGCAGCGATCGCCTGCCTCGAACGTGTGGTTGCAGTGGGTGCACGTTGATTCGGCAGGGAGTCGAGTGCCGGCGACGAGTTGCGTAACATCGGTGTCGATCTCGACTCGCATTAGGCGAGCACCTCTGTCATCGGGATTCGTGGTAGCAAGAGCAGTGAGGGTGTCGAGGGAGGGAACTCGTGGAGTTGGCTGTCGCTGATGTACCGCAGTCGTTCTGTCGTGAGCTGTACGTCGTCGATTGGTACCGTGAGAAAACCTTTATCCCCAGGGTACCGTGGTGTTGTTGGCGTCATGCTAGGTTGCGTGCATATCGGTTGCGTACTATCCAGCCGGTATTCACCGCTCATTGGCGCACTCCTCACACGGGGGACCCGCTCGCAGGCCCAGGTTTCACATTGAGCACGAGTGGGAATCCCCGTCAACGGGAGTAAGCGATGAAATCAGACGTTCTGTACCTGCGTACGTGTACTCTCACTCTCCTATCTGTGACTAGCGAGATGGATCATTTGCTTGAGTATATCGCCGCTGTACAGTGGTTTTCCTCTACATCCAACCTGGTGTTCTGCCGTGACTAGTTTATAGTTACGTGCTGCAACGGAGTGTAGCCAGTGCACATGTGATTCGGAAAATCAATTTTTCAATTGGAAATCTAATTGATGTGCTATACAGTTAGATATTCCTTCTCTTTTTTCGTATAGTAGATATTTAGGACCTGCACTTGGGAAGGACAGTATGGAGGTTAGTGATCTAATTCAAGAACGCCAAAGGGAGGCTATCGATCCTGCTCAGTTGCTTCACTCGGTTCAATCTGATGCACAAACAGGAAAGGAGATAGCGACTCAGTATGATGCAAATCGATCTACTATCCACCGTAATCTGACTAACTTAGCTAAGCCAGGACTTGTGCAACATACTGAAGGTACGTTCGAGCTCACTGCTGCAGGTGCGATCGTCGATAGAGAGTACCAACGAACGCTTGATCGTATTGGGAGAGAGGATTTAGCGTTTCTGGCGAACTCACAGTACCGTGCTCCCCTTCTGCGAGTTCTTCGTAACCAGCCTGAACGTATTGCTGGACTTGCTGATCTGCGTGAAGAAGGGCCCTCCCGATCGACGATTCAGCGCGCGATGTTCATGTTCCGAGACTGGGACTGGGTTAGCAAAAATGGCGACGGGTGCTACGAGCTGACGCCGACAGGTGAATCGACGATACGAGTGTACCACCGATTCGAGAGCACTGTTGAACAAGTCCTCGACAAAAATGCGTGTTTGCGGAATTTAGAGACTGAATGCAGAGACCTCCCAGCACAGTATCTTCAGGGAGAGCGCGTCGTCACAGCATCTCCAACTAGCCCATTCAAAGGTCGGAACGCCTACCTGAATTTCCTCAACGATCTTGAGGAGGACTCGTTTGACTATATCCGCATGTTCTCGACCTATTTCGATGCCGAATTCGCAGAAGCGTTCTCCCCCTTTATTGAAGCAGGTGTAACGGTCGATGTCGTTAGTCCAGAATCGGTACTCGGTAATTCCCCTTCTGGGCTTAAGGAGCTCAAATACATCAAGCAAGGATTTGTCGCAGACCACGTTCAATGGCATATCGATCCCGGCTCGGTCCCCTGTGGATTGGTCGTGTTTGACGATGAGTGGGCAGTTCTTGGTCCTGCAAATCTAGAGGATGTAAGTCGGGTCTCTGCCTCGATCTTTGCGGGTAATGAGCAGATTATTGAATGGGCCGCCAGTCTCTATGATGAGTACTTGGATGAGGCTGAGAGACCTCCTGGCGACGCACTTCAGCGCATTTATCGTAAAATAAATAATTCACTTGAAGCTACTGTAATACCTGCTTTGTCTAATGACAATCGCTAAGGAGTGCTAGGCCATGTTTCCTGGTATGAATCAGGACCGGGGTGATACGCCGTATGAACATTCTTTTGCATTCGAAAACGGCGATATCGAGGTCGGAGTCCATTATACGAATTCTATCCACGAGCCACGAATTCAGTGGCACGTAATCGGAACCACTAAACAGGGTACGTGGGGGAACCTCGTCCTTCCCTCTGATCCAGCGTCGTCCTTCATGCTCCCCTACCAAACTCCGAGAGTCGCAGAACCACGACTTACATTTGGCCGTTTCAACGATGAGGCGCCGTGTATTTTCGGAGAATCGCGAGACTCCATCGAACTTCCGGAGTGGGTTGCTCGTGAACTCCGAGAAGAACTCTGCTACCTCAGTCAACTCAACACAGGGCCCTCCGTGAATGATGATCCAACAGTATTTCCATCGGCCATTCAGGATTCAGCGTTTCCTGAGTCGATGAGGTGGACGCAGTTCCAGTGGGACGGTGGTGCGAGGGTCATGTGGTATGAGTGTTCGAGTGCTCTCGAAGGCGAAGCGAATTGGTCACCAGAATGGGAGCGAGAACATCTCACTTCACCGCGTGCGTATCAAATTGATGAGGGCGAGCTTATCTGGCGCAAACACAGCTATCTCGATATCGCTCGTCCACTTGAAAACGCGGTTGCTTCGAGTGACTAATCGCCAAGTGTCCGTTGCCCAGCTCTCCCTGTTTTTACCAGAAGAGGATTCCGTCGCTAGCACTGGTGAACAATAGAATCAAGATAGAGTAACCGTATATCGTCATATGCAACAGGCAATCCCGCACCCACCGGAGGCTGGCATTCTTAACGCACTCCGATTCGGGTCGGATCCGTTTCGCTTTCTCGAAGGGATGCAAGGTCGATTCGAGGAAATTGTCTCAGTTCCCATTCCTGGCCGAGCGCCATTGGTTGTCGTCACGAATCCGGAGTTGATTCACGAGGTACTCTCGCGTCCGGAGGCGTTCAGTCGGGTTCCTGCACAAGGACCTGCCGCCCTGATCGCCAAACAGGGACTCGTTCAAAGTGAAGGCACGCTCTGGCGTCAACAGCGCTCAATTATGGGACCAGCGTTCAGGGGAAAACAGGTCACTGCTTACGCAAACGCTGTCGGTGAGATGGTCGACGAACTCGCAGCGGAGTGGCGTGAGACGGGGGCACCGGAGACGCGGAATTTGCACGAAGAAATGACGGCAATGACGATCCGGGTCGCCTCGGAGATTCTTTTGGGTGAAGACCTCGGCCGTGAGCGAGCAGAACAGTTCCACGAGTGGATGCATATCGCCGGAATCGAATTCGAGTTCTCACCATCGACTGTCCGTCCGAACTGGCTTCCACAGCGCATCTCGCCAGAATTCAAGCGAGCAGCTGAAGGTATTCGCAACCTGAGCGAGGAGATCATTGAGCAACGACGGTCCACGTTAGCGCCAGTAGATGAGGATCAGCCGCCACGGGACATGCTTGCGCTCCTGTTACGCGCTGAAGCGGATCCGGAGATCACGTACACGGAGAATCAGATCCGTGACGAAGTCGCAACGTTCCTCATCGCGGGGCATGAGACGACCGCGCTCAGTCTGACCTATACACTTGGTCTACTTGCGCAGAATCCCGCGATTCGAGAGCGGGTTCGCAGTGAGGCGAATACGGTGCTCGGTGATGAACGGCCCCAGTACAAGCATCTCACAGATCTTTCCTATACCCGCCGCGTGTATCGAGAAGGCCTTCGATTGTATCCACCGGCGTGGGCAGTGTTCCGCCAGGCAAGTGAAAACGTTCGTTTAGGCGACTACGCAGTAGCGGAGGGAGCTGCAGTAATCCTTCCGCAGTGGTCTGTCCATCGCGATAAACGATACTTCGACGATCCGACTGAGTTCGATCCATCACGGTGGGAGCGCCGGTCCCCGAACGCGGTGAGTGCGTATTTCCCGTTCAGCACTGGGCCGCACGCGTGTATCGGGTCGCAGTTTGCACTATCGGGAGCAACACTTTCGCTAGCTCGCCTGACACAGGAATTTGATATCAGGGTCCAAGCTCGCGAGTTACGAGATCTGCGTCCAACACCGACACTCCGTCCTGGTGAGGGGGTTGCAGCGAGGATCGAACCGCTGAGCTAGGTATGAACCGTCTATTGATTCGTCTAGAGCTGATACTCTGATTTCGGTTGTGACCTCTGCAGGATACCTCGTACTTCACTCCTTATCGCGAGAAGTACGTAAACCCGAATCGGGAGCGGGTCGTTAAGAAAATGGGATTGAGACGGGTGCTCACGCCGTCTCAGGACTCATCCACGTGTAGCCCAGTAGCCATCAGTCAGGTTGCCGATATGTACGTCAGGCACCGGCTACAGTCTGTGGGTTCGTTTCGGCTGTTATATGCTTTGTCTATCTGTCCCACGGTACACTTTCACTCACCAGATCGCAATCGATGGCTGCGAGTGGTTCCTCGGATCACTGTATCCATATGAGCTGCTGGGTTGCTAGCAAGCCGGTAGGCATCAAGACGGGTTCGTTATCATCACCCAGCGAGCCTCCGCTACTGGAGAGGCGATCATGTCTGCGGGGACCGGTTGATGATGCTGCAATAGTCGATAGTCACTGAGCGGTTCAGTGGCCAGTTGCGTTCCCGTTCTTGGTCGCCGTCGCGCTCAAACAGTTGGGACAGCCAGAGAGCGTCCCGTCATTATCGGCGAATGAGGCGGGTAGAGCTTCGAGTGTACTCAACGCCAGATGGCAGCCGTGGTCCGAACTAAAGAATACCAAGCCTTGTGCAACACTTGTCCTCTGTAAAAGACGTCTGTTGCACAAGATGTCTGAGCAGTGTTCTCCAATTTCTCGCAGCCGAGACAACTAGCTCAGCTCAACACTGTAAGCCCTACTATAAATCAGCATACACTTGTCTCAGTAACGACAGTCCATTTAGGTGCTAGATTTAATAACCAGTAATATGTGTCTAATCATAGGGTACACGCCCAAATGAGAGCGCAGAACTGAGGCCATAGTTGACTCCTGCGCTCCACCGCAGGCGCTCAGGCGTGCATGCCCTTCCTTAGAGTACCAGCAGAGAGCCAGTTGAAACGCCTTCCGTGCGTCTCTCAGTACTAGTCATCCACACCTGAGCATATATCAATAGCAGCTAGAGAACCATATATATTAGTGCTTTATTGGAATTAGTATTATATTATTTACAACAGAGCACTCAATATGATAGTGGCGATACTGTAAATCAACAAATAAATACTTGTTATTCACCTGTTAACTAATGTGTAGTTGCTACTATTATTTCACGGGAGGGCCACCCTCCCGCTCCCGGCCGTGGCCTCAGGGCCGGGAGCCCGCTTCATAGTCATACGTTCCGTATTCTTCTGGCATGACACAGCGTCCCGATCTCTATTGGTATGTAGATATCGCGGTTAGACGACAACGAGGGCCGGACTTTGACGACGGGGCGAGGATAAACAAATCTCTTTCAGTTGGTACTGCTAGCCTTGTGCAACACTCACTCTCTTAGACGGATTATCGTTGCACAAGGTCAGAAATCACACTTGACAGCTACCCGGCGGAGACGTCACTCAGACGTACCACCATCCGTTGCTGGAATCGCCTCTGTGAGGACGTCCATTTGCGGAGTTGCCTCCGCTCAGCCTCCTCACGACGGTGCTGCTCGGCGTCTCCAATCGGGACGAAGAGATGCGCGTTACTCGGCGATGGTTCATACCCGAGTCGGTCGAGGATCAGCGGCGTGTACGTCTCCGTGAGATAGTCGGTGAGACTTCCCATGATGCTCTCGATCGCGGCATGGATATCACGCCGAGCTCTCGGATGAATGCCAACGGTAAGCGGGAGGTCATGGATGTGCCGGCACATCGCGACTGTCCGCTTCTCTTTCGTTGAGAGAGTGGAGTCAGTATTGGAGATCTCCGAGAGGAGTCCTCTGCATCAGTGATGATCCGATCAAGTTTGTTCTCAAGCCATTACGGACGACCGCCATGACACTGGGTATAATAACTATTGATAGAAACAGACCCGCTTTTCGGGGGCGACTTGGAACGGAAATGAATGGTCGCCCGCCTGCTGGTACAGGCGGGCAAAGGTCTCTGGTCCAAGACCCATGTAAAGCAACACTGCGACCACGAAAGAAGCTATCGAGAAGCGAACAATCCGCGCAGCCACCGAGAGTATGAGCATCGACCGGTATTCCGGCGAAAGTGGCGAGTTCGACGTTGACAGCGAGAGCAGGAGCGTCTACCAGGTCTGCTATATCAATAAGACGTGTGACGGGCCCAGCATCACATATCAGGGCGGCGTGTGCAGGCACCAGCACCGCGTTTACCCTGGTAGGCAATTGTGCAGCATCGTCAAGAGGTAGAGAACCCGCCTAATGTACCAATAGATATGTTATGTTTGTGTAAAATAATTAGTCGAAGCTATCAATAATAAATATTAGTTATTATAGACTATAGAGTAGTGCGAGAACACATAGCTTGTCCGAAAATAAAAACACAATACGTTTCTTCCGGTTAGCCAAGATTGATATTCATAGCGTTTAACACGCTATCTAATGGGGAAAAAGTAAAAATACATCCAGATAACAATGAATCGACAAACGAGGAAAGGGTCAAGACACCGGCTCGCAGCTTGCCCCTCAGCCGGCGGTCCGTGCTGAAAGCCGCGGGCGCCGCCGGTGCCGGGAGTCTGGTAGCTAGCACCGCTGCCATGGGAAACTCGGGGTCTGAGTCATTCGATTTGATGGAGACGACCGTCGCAGAGGTACACGCAGCCTTTGAAGATGGCGAACTAACTGCGCGGGAACTTACCGAACGCTACGTCGAGCGGATCGACGCCTACGACGACGAACTCAACTCGGTCATCACACTCAACGAGGGTGCGGTCGACCGGGCCGAGGAACTCGACGAGGCGTTCGCGGAGTCGGGCCCCGTTGGTCCGCTCCATGGCGTCCCGCTGATGGTCAAGGACATCTTCAACACGGCGGACCTACCGACTTCGGGCGGGAACGTACTATTCGAAGACACGGTCCCACCCGCGGACGCCTTCGTCGTTGAGCGCCTTCGTGAGGCCGGTGCGGTCGTCCTCGCGAAGGTGAATACGGGGGAGTTCGCCTCCGGCTCGCTGAGTTCCCTCGGCGGCCAGACGTACAATCCCTACGACACGGAGCGGAATCCGTCAGGCTCGAGCGCGGGGACGGGGGCGTCGGTCGCGGCGAACCTCGCGACGGTCGGCATCGGGACGGAGACGAGCGGCTCGATACTAGGTCCGTCGACGTCAAACTCGCTGGTCGGGGTCCAGCCGACGACGGGGCTGATCAGCCGCGACGGAATCATCCCGCTCAGCAGCACTCTCGACACCGCGGGACCGATGACCCGAACCGTCGCCGACGCCGCGCGGCTGCTCGACGTCATGGTCGGCTACGATCCGGCGGATCCCGTCACCGCCGAAGGGGTCGGTAACATCCCCGAGGAACCGTACACGTCGTTCCTCGAACCCGGCGGGCTCGAGGGCATCCGGGTTGGCGTCCCTCGAGGGCTCATCCCCGACGATCCCGAAGAGACCGGGATCGACGTCGGACAGCCCGCACAGGTCGTCGAGCGCTTCGAATCGGGCCTCGAAACGATCGAAGACTGCGGTGCGACGATCGTCGACCCCGTCGAGATTCCCGAGGAGCTCCAAGAGATCGCGGGCGAGCTGGCCGGCGACCTCATCACCTACGAGTACCGCCGCGAGTTCAACGCCTACCTCGAGAGTCTCGGCGACGCGGCGCCGGTCGACTCGATGCAGGAGGTCCTTGACTCCGAGACAATCGAAGGGTCGATCCTCGGGCTGTTCGAGTCGGCCCTTGAGGTCGACCTGGAGGGACTCGACGAGAACGTCGACTATCTGGGGGCGCTGCGGGACCAGCGAACGCTCCGCGAGGGGATGTTTGCCGTGCTGGCCGACGACGACCTCGACGCGCTTGTCTACCCCACGGACAACCGCACGCCGGCGGTTGTCGGTGAGGACCGGGAGATTCCCGACGCGATAAGCCCCACCATGCGGACGTTCAGCCCCGCGGCTAATTTTCCTAGTATTACCGTTCCCGCGGGGTACACCTCCGATCCCGCGCTTCCGGTCGGACTCTCGTTTCTCTCAAAGCCGTTCGCCGAACCGGCCCTGATTGGGATGGCCTCAGCCTACGAACGGACCTCGAGCCTGCGCCGTCCACCTGAGGGGTTCGGCGCGCTGTAGGCGGCCCCTGTCCACTAGATTTGCCCGCCCGTCGACTACGTTAGCTAGCGTGGTTTACGGGACTGACAACCCGACGGCCGACGACACGCAATTCTGTGGATGCTCGACGGGGGCCACTCGATTCAGGGCCTTGTGCAACGGTCATCTCTCTGTGAAAGACAGCCGTTGCACAAGGCAGTGTCTGAGTAATCACACCGTGGTATGATATGCTCATGAAGGCAGAACCAGCGAATTTGTTTCTATTCCCTCTACTACTACACCAGGGTAAGGTTGTTCGGCATTGTGACTAGGAGAGGAGGGCGTGCGTGGAGTGGTTGGTTCGAACTATGCGCCCTCTTTTTGCTCACTGTTGACGCACTGGTTTCGAGAGTACTGCAGTAGTCTTTTTCTTAAGACAGAACACGCATTTTTCTCAGATATATAGATAAATTATATAGCTCACCGAGAGAGAAGTAGCTATGATGAACTGTCTCGGCCGACCAGGTATCGATCTCGTTTGGGACTCAATAAGCGGAATACGCCGCAGCCATGTGCGACGGATAACTGACGAGAATTATAGTACATTTTAGGAGAAAAACAACTCCTGACCATCCGAAACCGACGACCGCCCCAACTATCCTGATTCGGGTCACAGCCCGGATCCAAGACCGTCGTTTTATCGATCAACCAACGACGAAGGTGGGCCGTGCGGTTCAGCGGCGATACCTGGAACCAAGTTCTGTCCTGAGCACCTTGGCCCTGCTCTTCCCAATGAGGAGCACGACTCGGATCCCGACCCCGAACCCGAGCCGGAGCCGGAGAATTTCCCAGTGTGGAAGAGACAGCGCTGGAAGCTGAGCGACTAACTGAACCTTGTGCAACAGTTGCCTTTCGAAATCGCCGATGTTGCATAAGGACATCGCTACCTTTGATTCTTTTTAATCGAAAATATCTTTAGTTAGATATTTTGCTAAACTGTTAATGATCTACAAGCGTCAAAGTGTTTTCTAAAGTTAACTAGGTGAGTGATCCATTTGAGTTGTATCCAAGTTAGGCTGTGGCGGTGAGGTCCTAGATTGTTTTTGATTCTCGAGTGCATCAGCTAGGAGTTTCGACTCTGCTTTTCGAAGATGTTCTAATGCTGTTGCTCGATTGATATCGAGTTTCTCGGCGAGCTCTTCACTGTTAATTTCACGTGGCCACTCAAAGTATCCGCTCTCGAGTGCACACTGGACAACCTCCAACTGGCGGTCCGTCAACTGTGATTCAGGTTCTGTGAATTTTGTAACCTTTCCTAGTGTTACCGTTCCAATTCGATCGAAATCTTTGATCATCGCTTTGAGATCCTCTCGGCGGAAAAATAGGACTGTATATACCCGTCGATTTGGATGAATAGAACTATTTCGACGAAGAATACAGTGATTCCGATCAATTGCAGAATAAGCACCACACGACACTTTTGTAACAAGATAACTATTTTCATCAAATTGATCGACATTTTTTACACTACTACATTTAGAAAAAAATTCTAAATGTTGCTGTCGTGGTTGGTCAATATTGATAACAAACGTGACTAAGTGGTCATGTAGCTCCTCGATAGCGATATTAAATGATGTCTCGAAGTGTTCCGCAAAGTCGTCTAGTACGCACGACTTCTCCTGTTGTAATTGCAGTTCGGCTTGAAACATCGGTTGCGTCCGCTAGTGTGATAATGACTCACTCACTATAAAAATTCCCCATGATCTATAGTTTGTATTCCCGCAATTAGTTGTCCTCGAACGTTTGTGTTGCGAGGGCGAGTGCCTCGTTTTGATCGAGTGGGCCTTGTTCGGTGAGCAGAGTCCCAAATGTAGAGACTCGGTCCTCAGTTGGCTGAATATCTGCACGTTCAAGCAGCTTGCGTATCGCTGTTTTTCCGGTTGGTTTCCCGAATATAAGTTTGCGGATGCCACCGAATATAGCAGGATCGTACGGCTCAAGCGTTGCAGGATCACTGAGCATAGCTGCTGTATGAATTCCAGATTCATGTTCGGTTGTCTTCTCACCGAGTACAGCTTTTCGATCGTTATGCGTCTCCTCGAGTGTTGTAAGAACTTGTTTACAAGTGGGAGCAAGTTTAGTAGTTTCAATATCGAGATCGTCATTGAGATCAACGGCACAGGCAGCAACAACCTCTTCAAGTGCGCTGTTTCCTGCACGTTCGCCGAGTGATGCGATGCTTACGTCTGCCTTTGCTACCCCAGCTTGATAGGCTGCCAGAACGTTCGCTGTTGCACATCCCAGGTCATCATGAAAATGAACGCCAAGACGAGATAGATCGATATCGTCTTCGAGACTAGTAAGATACGATTCGACGGTTACTGGGGTTCGTGCCCCAACAGTATCAGCGAGAGTGACTAAAGGAACGTCCGGAATTGTCTCAAAAACTTCTCGGATATTAGAATGATCAGTTCGGAATGCGTCTGCAAGAGTAACATGCGGTGTCACACCTCGATCAATAATGTACTCAATTGCCTCAGTAAGCATTGTCAGCATCTCTTCACGGCTGGTATCAAGGAGATGTTCGAGATGTCTATCAGAGACGGAGATAAAGGTCTCTACAATATCTGCATTGGCATCAACCGCTACGTCGATATCTCGTTCGAGAGATCGTGCAAGGGCAATGATTTTTGCGTCGGTTGTACCTGAAAGATCATTGATAACTGTCTGATCTTTTTCGCCGGTCGCAGGAAACGCTGGCTGAATGTATGGTAGTCCTAGATCGTCTAGCATTCGTGCAGCTTCGATTTTTTGCTGTGTAGTATACTCGCGGCCAGGCATTTGGTCACCTTCACGAAGTGTCACATCATTTAGCATCATATGACGTCAGTCTCCTCTAATTTTGCAAATTCTGCGTTGCTCATACCAAGTTCATTGAGATAGACGTCTTCATTATGTTCGCCGTGTCGTGGACCAAGAAACTCTACTTCACCGGGTGTCCGTGAGAACTTCGGAATCGGAGCAAAGGTTTTAATTGAGCCAACATCTGGATCTTCGACCTCGATGATGCTATCGCGTGCTTGGTATTGTTCGTCTTCGAAAATATCGGCCATATCATATACTGGTCCAACAATTGCGTCGTGTGCTTCAAAGACTTCAACCGCTTTGTCAGTGGTTCGTTGCTTTGTCCAGTCTTCGATTGCTTGATCGAGGACCTTAGCATTCTCAACGCGAGTTTCATTGTCGACGAATCGTGGATCGTTAATTAGCTCTGGTTTGTCAATTGCCCTAGCAACGCGTTCGAATGTTTTCTGATTCGAGGCAGACAGTGTCATATAGCCGTCCTCTGTTTCGTAGATATTTCGTGGTGCGGCTCCTGGATGTCGGTTGCCGGTTCGTTCCCGAACGTATTCCATCCGGTCGTAAGCCTCTACTTCTCCAAATCGAAGTCGCCAGAGTGGTTCAATCAGCGAGACATCGATTACCTGTCCCTCACCGCTCCCACCACGGCCAACGTCCCGTTCAAATATCGCCATCAATGTTGCTTGAAGTGCAAACTGTGCCGCTGTCAGATCAGCTAAACTGATCGGTGGCAAAAGTGGTTCTCTGTCAGGAAAGCCATTTGCATGCGCCCATCCTGAAATTCCTTCGGCGACAGTTCCAAAGCCCGGCTTTTCTGCCTTGGGCCCAGTCTGCCCGTACCCGGAAAGACGTACCATGATCGCTTCCTCATTGACCGCATGCACATCGGTTGGTCCAAGGCCCCATCGCTCCATTGTTCCCGGCCGAAAATTCTCGAAGACGACGTCAGCATCTTTAATAAGTAGAAGAGCTATCTCTCGCCCTTCTTCAGATCCGAGGTCAAGCGTGATACAACGTTTGTTCCGACCGAGAGATTTCCACGACAGTGACTCACCGTTTTTAGCTTTTTGTGGCCATTCCCGGATTGAGTCTGGAATTTCAGGATGCTCAACCATAACGACATCCGCACCGAAATCGCCGAGCATCGTCGTTGCGAACGCTCCGCTGATCATCCCTGACATATCGATAACACGGAGCCCGTCCAATGGACCCGTTCGTTCTCTTGCTTCCATAGTGCTCTATGATACCAACATTCTTATGACGAAAGGCAGTTGCTCCACCGAGTGTTGGCTATTTATGTACTATCGCGCTTGTAAATGGATTTCTTATAGGGGCTTGAAGGTGTCCAGAGAGAGTGAATCACTGTGAAGCTGAACAAAAAGTAGAACAAAGAGAGATAATATAGTTTCATTAGATAATAATTACTTTCCTGATGTAGAGTGCTCAAGAAGAGTAGCCGCGATAAGGAGTGTTGTTGCAAGCGTACCAATATTCTCGTGAAACGCACGAATGTGGGTTGCACACCTATCGATAGAGTGAGATTCATACCCAATCGATCGTAGAGTCCGCCGGTGTGATCTATGATTTGATTTGGCTAGTAATGTTGTAGCATACTGATTTCGGATCCATCGTTCGAGCCGCCATTGGGAAGGAACACGATTGTAGGTAGCAAGCTGGATCGCAACGACTTTGGATAGAAACTCGGGATCCACAGCTAATGCCTGAAAGATTGTATTCACGTTAGGTGTACGGAGAGCAGTACGAAGGTCGTTATAAATATTAGAGATCTGTCTGTTGGCATCAGTCGGTGTGATTATTGGGAAATCCGGAGCAATAGGAATAGTAGTTTGAAGTCCCTCGTGGACTGCAGAAGGACGTAACTGTTCAGTATCATATGATTTTTCTAACAGATCTATCGATCCGTATTCCGTAGCCTCAGCGTGAGCCTTATGCGTATACTGACCATCAAGACGATATCGACAGGCAGCAACTGATAATCCTAGCCGAAAGACTACAAATGAAAAGAATGGAACAACATTGTATATGTGTGGGTCAGGGACTGTTCGGCGATCAACAACACGTTCGATTACCTCTTTAACTGGTGTATGAAGTTGATCTCTCGTGGCTGCTGCGACATTCAAAGCGGCATCTTCGTTCCATTCTGCCAGTAGGATCTGTTTGGATTCTTCCCAGAGGAGTCGACGATACTCTGTGGGAATACTATCGATAGATAAATACGAGGGAACGAACCCAAGTATATCCTCGATTTCCTCGGTACTGTGTGCAGTGATCATATATTTCGATACTTTCCACAACAAATAGCTGTTCGTTTACTACCGTTAGATATCTCTTGGAGAAATCCTGCTATAGTAATTAAAGTACCAACGTTGATTGGGGAAAACCTCATCGTCCTATCTGTAGAGTTATGTGCTATGCCAACAATTGCCGAAAGTATTCTCTCTAAACAGCTGGGAGCTCCTGTGGAGCCGGGCATGATTGAGAAATTTCCGGTTGACTTTGCATTTGGGCATGATATGACACTCCCAGCAGCGATCAAAGAGTTCAATGAGCTCGGGGTCGGTAGCGTATTCGATCCCGATGCTATCGCCGTTATACCGGATCATTTGATCCCGCCACATAATGAACACGCTGCTGAGCTTTATTCTACATGTGAAGCATTTGCTGAAGAGCATGGTACGATTTTCTACCCGCAAGGAAGGCAAGGGCAAGAGCATGTTGTTATCCCAGAAGATGGTCTCGTGAAACCAGGCGACGTCGTCGTAGGTGCTGATAGTCACACTTGTACTGAAGGGGCACTAGGAGCGTTCGCTGTCGGTGTTGGAAGTACGGATCTTGCTTTTGCAATGGCGTTTGGCTGGCTGTGGCTGCGAGTTCCTGAGACAACACGGGTCAATTTCACTGGTAAAATAGGCGAATGGACCGAACCGAAAGATCTCGTATTAGCATTGCTGGCTAACATCGGCGCAGATGGCGCTGTCGGTCATGCACTAGAATTCGGTGGCGAGACAGTTCGGGCTCTCGATATGGACGGTCGGCTCACCCTCTCGAATATGGCTATCGAAGCAGGTGGTGCGACGGGGATAGTTGAGCCTGATGCCGTGACAGAACAGTATGCTAATGAACGTGTTGATGAAGATTTTAAATTACATACCCCTAAACACCCAACATATGAACAGAAAATAAAAATTGATTGCGAGAATTTGGAGCCACAAATTGCAATTCCAGAAAGTCCGGCAAATGTCGTTCCAATCTCGGATACCAGAGTTTCCGACATCGAAATTGATCAAGCAGTAATTGGCTCATGTACGAATAGCCGTAAGCGTGACCTTCAGATTACTGCGGCTATCCTTGAGGACCATTCGGTTGCTACAGGAGTGCGACTTATTGTAACACCTGGTTCACAGCGCCTTGAAAGACGTGCTATCCGCGAGGGATGGACGGAGACGTTCCTCAAAGCTGGAGCAACGATGGAGAATCCAGGGTGTGGTGCATGCTTCGGAATGCGGACAGGCGTTCTTGATGAAAACGAGGTTGCTATCTCAACGACCAATCGAAACTTTCCAGGCCGAATGGGTGACCCAACTAGCGCAGTCTATTTGGCTAGTCCAGCAGTGGCCGCAGCAAGCGCAGTTACAGGACGAATTACACATCCTCGAGAGGTGATATAGATGGGACAAGCGTTCTGCTTTGGTGATGATATTGATACAGATCAGATTATTCCTGCACAGCACATCACGTCTGCAGATCCGACTGCACTCGCCGATCACTGCATGGAAGGTGCAGATCCAACGTTTGCCGACTGTGTCACACCAGGAGATGTGCTCGTGGCTGGGAGTAATTTCGGCTGTGGTTCCTCGCGTGAACACGCACCATTGGCGATTCTCGGAACTGGTGTTGATGCAGTTATTGCTGAATCATTTGCCCGGATTTTCTTCCGAAACGCGATCAATATCGGCCTCCCAGTTTTGACGGTCTCGGATGCAACCGATCGCATGACTGCTGGCGATGATGTGGAGGTCCATATAGAAGACTACATCGTGGAAAATAGAACGACTGACGATCAAATGGAGATCAACAATTATCCCGACTTCGTTAATGAAATCATAGAGGCGGGTGGGTTGATCGAATACGGAAAGACTCTGTCTCAATCAAATACTCGTTAAGGCTTGGCGGTACTACCAAGCACAAGCATCAAGGAAGCAGTGGCTTGGAGAATTCATTGACCTTCTGAGGACTTGAGGACTTAAACCGACCCACCAATAGTGGGGTGTTTTTGTAGATGTACTCGCTCAGAGAGTCTTATTCTGATTCATATACTATTAATAGGCCCTACACTGGTTGGTAGAAGAATCATAATCAATCGTCGATTGTGATAGACTACCATGAAACATGGCAACCAGAAGAATGGCGACTTAGACTCCGCGCTTTCACGTCGGCGCTTCTTAGGTGGAACTGGAGCAGCAGTAGCAAGTGGCTCTATGTCAGGCTGTGTAGATGATCTCGTAGGTGGAGCCACCGGAGATGGTACCTTCTCAGCAGAAGTGACAGTCACGCATTGGCCGCTCTTGATGTACAACCCACCATATCAGGCTGCTTTGGAAAACGGATATTTTGAGGAGGAGGGTGTCGAAATAGAGGGTATTGCCGGTAGCGAGGGTGGTGGAACAACTGTTCGAAACGTCGTAACCGGGGGACTTCCATTTGGTGAAGTCGCAACACCAGGAGCAGTAAACGGGTATTACGCTGGTTCGGATATTACGATCGTCGCCGCGACAGTTAACACACCGGGGACTATCAACTGGGTTGCACCCCAGGGCTCAGAAATAGAGTCGATGGCAGATCTTGAAGGTGGTACGATTGGGTATACGAGTGCCGGTTCCGTGACCGAAAATACAGGGGCGCTATCAGTTGCGAGAGCAGATGAACTAGACGTCGATGACGTCGAGTTCCAAGGAATGGGTGGAGTCAGCGAAGGGCTAACCGGACTTGAAGAAGGAGCGATTGATGTTGCAGCAAACATGGATCCCATTTTTTCGAGTCAACAGGCAGGTGAAGAACAATGGCAAGTCGTGTTCCGAGCAGCGGATTATATTCCGGAGTTTATGCAGACCGTTATCATCGTAGGACCGGAAACAATCGAAAACGATCCTGATGCCATTGAGGGATATATTAGAGCGCGTAATCGAGGAGTCGAATTTGTCCGAGATAATCCTCAGGAAGCGGCCGAGATCTACGCATCCTACAATGAGGGATTTGATACAGAAGTCATGGAAATGGCGATTGAGAATGCAGACGTGGATAGTTACTATGCTACTGGTGAATTTTCTGTAGAAGGTCTTGAACTAATCGAGGAGGGAATGCAGAACATTGGACTGATCGATCATGACGTTGAATGGTCTGAGATTATCGACCAATCATATCTTGAGGATGAAAAACATATAGATCTCAGCGAGGCTGAATAGTTGACTCTAAGAACATCACTCACCAAAACAAATTAAAAATGACAATGTTAACTATCGATAATATCAGTAAGACATATGGGTTAGACGATGATCGAAAGAGCACAGTCAAAGCGCTTGAAGATATTGATATGACTATCGAAGAGGGAGAATTTGTTTCTATAATTGGTCCAACTGGATGTGGAAAGAGCACATTGTTCGAAATCATAGGCGGTCTCATAAACCCAACAACAGGAGAACTTAGATTAGAAGATAAACCCGTTACTGAACCACACCCCCGTATTGGGATGGTGTTTCAAGATCATAGTACCTTTCCTTGGCTGACAGTCATCGAAAATGTTGAATTCGGGGTACGTATGAATGGTATGGACGAAACTGAGCGGCGAAGACGGGCACAAGAGATGCTTGATCTCGTCGGGCTTTCAGGCTTCGAAGATACGTACCCGAACGAACTCTCTGGAGGGATGAACCAACGGGTAGCAATTGCCCGAACACTTGTGATGGATCCAGATGTACTGTTGATGGATGAACCGTTCGGTGCGCTCGACGAACAAACTCGATTGATTCTTGGCGAAGAACTACTCCGGATTTGGCGGGAAACTGGAAGCACAATACTATTTGTCACACATAATATCAATGAAGCAGTCCAGTTGTCTGATCGAATCGCTGTAATGAGTGCTCGACCCGGGCGCTTCAAAGCAATTGTTGAAAACGAGATTCCGCGTCCACGTGACGACGATACGATGTCGACTGATGCTTTCAATGATCTTGTTCAGCAGCTATGGGACGAACTGAAAGAAGAAAGCAGACGGGGTCTTGAACAAAAAGAATATGGAGATGACGGGAGTGAGCGTAGCGAGGATTCAGCATCTAAAAAAGATCAATCGTCAGAGGTTGATTCGACAATATGAGTACGGAATCGCGTCTCACGCTTCCAATATCGACGTTGAGTTGGCGCCAACGAGTGAGTATAGTACAAATCCTAGTCATCGGATCAATTCTCGCATTTATTGAGTTTGCACCACAGTATGGCCTAGTTGATCCCACGACGCTAATTCCGCTGAGCGAGATGGTTAGCGAGCTGCTTGACCTGTTGTTCGCAGGTGTACTGACTCCCCATATTATCCAGACCTTCACCGCAGTGTTTGGTGCTTTCTTGCTTGCTATTCTTACTGGCCTTCCAATCGGAATCTTACTATGGCGAATTAGTACACTGAAAGAAATTATGGATCCATATTTGCTAATTTACTATGCAATTCCTTTCTTTGCTTTCTACCCTCTTTTGATCAGTATTATGGGAATCGGGATTATGCCAATTCTGACCATTGCATGGGGATTTAGTGTTGTTATTATAATCACTAATACTGCATCCGGACTTGATGAAATTCCAGAAGTATATGTTAAGGCAGGTAAAGATATGAACCTTAATTCGCGGCAGTTACTCCAACACGTCTACTTTCCTGCAGCAGTTCCATATGTTTTCACAGGACTAAAACTAGGATTCATCTACGCCTTGATTGGGACGATTGCAAGCGAATTTATCCTTGCCGAGAATGGATTAGGTTGGTTAATTTCATACAATTACAACAATTTTGACGTTCAAGGAATGTTCGCAGCAATGTTGTTAGTTATTTTACTAGCTTTATTCGTTAATGCAGTGTTAGCATCTATTGAGAATCGTCTCTACAGGAGGGTTCAAACATGAGCATTAGTACTTCCCAGTACATCGATCGAGAAGACGTCATATTCGCCGGTCAACTTGCTGTACCCGTTGTGATTCTTCTACTATGGCAGTTGCTATCAATGGTGACCGGACAGTTTGCCTTGGCTAGTCCAGCAGAGTCGTTCAATGCAATGGTTGAGGGGTTCCAGACAGGCTGGATGACTGAAGGACTCCAGATTACGCTTATCGAGGTTATTATTGCGTATATACTAGCTGTGATTGTTGGTGTTTGGGCCGGAGTGTTCCTTGGTGTAAACGACTTTATGAAGGATGTATTTGAACCGATCGTTTTAGGTGTTTACGCAATCCCGAAGGTTACTCTGTATCCACTCTTTCTGTTCATTTTTGCCCTAGGGATGGATGCTATTATCGCATTCGGGTGGTTCCACGGAGTATTCCCGATTGCTATTCTCACTATGCGCTCAATGGATGTTATTAAAGAAGAACACACCAAAGTGGGAAAATCGTTGCGTCTCTCTCGATGGCAGCAATTTCGCCATATTACTGTCCCTTCAATCCTACCTGGACTCATCATTGGACTTAGACTTGGATTTAACCTCACATTCCTAGGGGTAGTTTTAGGTGAAATGTTTGCTGCTCGTGCTGGTCTAGGTCATTCTTTAGTAGAGTTTATAGGTGGTGTCCAAATTGATCGAATCTTAGCAATTATCATTGTTCTCGTAGCTATTGCAACAGTGGTGAATCTATTCTTTTTCGCATTAGAAAGTCGAATTGGGGCGCGTGGTCGAGAAGGTGCCGAAGTTCGAATGTGATCTATTTCTATTCCACTATATCTTGGTAGAACGAGTGTAAATACATTCAATAATGACAATATTTGACACTATCATCTGAGGAGCAGCCAATCGTACTGTAATGTGATATGCGTCCGGAGGTAGAACCAGCAAAATCGTATCTACTCCCTCCACCACTACTACACCAGGGTAGGCTGTTCGTAGTTGTCACTAGGAGGGCGTGCCCGGGGTGGTTGTCGCGAGCTATGTTCTTTCCTCTCGTCCCGTTGTTAGGACATCACGCTCTCTGCAGGGGTTTGCTCGATATCCCCATCACAACGATCATGATATCGGTCGGCTGCTTCCTCGTCAACCACGACGAGCTTCTTCCCGCGCCGTTTCGTTTGCTCGACGTCGTCTTTTCCGAGCTTCTCAAGGAAATCCATGATATGGGCCACAGTTTGTATATGGGGCTTCGAACCTTCGACGGCCGTGATGACCTTCGTAATCGTCCGACTGTTCAACACGAGCCCAGCAGGCGCTTTCTCGGCGTAGTCACGCACGTCGCGAGCGATGAAGCGAGCACGTTTCTGATTTGTCGTGAGCTCGCGATTGGCGACGTGTTCGGGGAGCGCACAAATCCGTTTTAAGCGCGTTGCGGGACTCGTCGCTTGGCGAGTCTGTGTCTGGGTGCCATGATCGCCAGGGTCCTCATCGGGATCGGTCTTTTCGTCGCCATCGGTCACACTAATGGAGGAATGAACGGAGTGCGTTCCCATGTATACAGCCGTTCGCTGTCAGGGCTCAGTAGTACCGGCTACATGTCATCTCGGGGTACTCCTAGGACTAACCACGTGGTAGCCATCCAAAATATAGTAAAGTCCTGTTTCTGCTCACGCAAATATACTGCCTGCTTCTCCAACCCATCATACCAGAATAGTCCGTCCGCTATCCAGTGGCTCAAGTCACCGATACCGAAAGGTAACGCCGGAAATTTGCAAAAGCCGACGCGAGGTAGCAACGCCATACTCAGGGGGACTTAAGTTAGCGAGAATTATAATAGCTACCGTATATGCCGGATCATTTGACCGAAGAGAGTAGCGAGAAGGGAGCGCTCGATGACGCTCACATCGGAGATTTAGTTTCGAACCATCTCGATGAAACCGATTACAAGATCTACCGCATTCTGAACGAAGACGGCCGCATCTCCGATACGGAACTCGGCGAGCGGGTCAATCTCTCGCGAACGGCCGTTCGCCGTCGGCGAAAGAAATTGCAAGAAGAGAACATGATTAAGATTATCGGCGTGCTGGTCCTTCAGGAAGCCGAACTTAGTTACGCGGACGTCCGGGTGACAGTTAGTTCCGACGCAACGAGAGACGCAGTTGACGAGTTCATCAGCTTTCTCATCGAGCAGGAACTCGTATACGAGGTGGACGAATACCTAGGTCAGTCGGATATTCTCGTTCGCGTCTGGCATGGGTCCTTACAGGAGGTCAAGACGTACGTAACCCACCTCATGCAACATGATATCGTCAAGGACTTCGAGGTAACGCCAGTGACCAAGACACACAAAGCCTGGCACAGCGAAATCAAAGACAATAGGGACTGACAACCGAGTCGGGTCGCTCTCTACCGGTCCTTCTGTCGTCTTACAGAGGGTAATCGATGTTAGTAGACAGTTATCTCACCTTGAGCAATAGAGCATCAGAGCACGAGGTCACTAAATTGGTCGAACCGTCTGTACTAGTCGAGCTGATCGATAGGGATGAACTAGCCGATAGTCAGATCTCCAACTTGTCTTCGTCGTGAAGGAGACAGCGGCTGACGTGATCAGTGCCGACGTCAACTAACTTGGGTTCGACTTGAGAACACTCATCAACGGCTCGATGACATCTCGGGTGAAACGGACAACCGGAGGGCGGATCAGACGGATCGGGCGTCTCGCCACGGATCGAAATCCTCTCCGGCTTGAACGCTGCTTCCGACTCCTCGACGATCGGAATCGCCGATAGTAACTGTTCAGTGTACGGGTTTTGCGGGGCATCAAACAGCGTCTCCGCAGGTGCTTTCTCCATGAGTTTTCCTAGATACATTACGCCGATGCGGTCGGCAATGTTCTTCGTGAGACTCAGATCGTGTGTGATCATGAGATACGAGAGGTTGCGTTCTTCCTGTAATTCCTCAAGAAGCGCGATTACCTTGGCTTGGACGCTCACGTCCAGCGCGCTCGTCGGTTCGTCGAGAACGAGCAAGGATGGGTTAAGGGTCAGGGCACGAGCGATCGCAACTCGCTGTTTCTGGCCGCCGGAAAGCTCGTTCGGGTACCGATACAGAAAGTCCTCCGGCAAGTCGACGCGTCCGAGCAGTTCCGCGACGCGTTCTCGTCGCTCGGCTTTCGTACCAATATTGTGGACAATCAGCGGCTCGGCGACGATGTCTTTGATCCGCTTTCGCGGATTTAGCGACGACGTCGGATCCTGATAGACAACCTGAATTTCGCGTCGAACTGGCTTGAGATTCCTCTCGGACAGGTCCGAAATGTCTCGTCCGTCGAATGTGATCGATCCCCCGGTCGGCGCGTGGAGCCGAGCAATCGTCTTGCCAAGGGTCGTCTTGCCACAGCCAGACTCGCCGACGATGGCAAACGTTTCCCCGCGTTTGACATCAAAGGAGACGCCGTCAACGGCTTTCACCTCGCCGACCTGTTTCTTGAGCAGCCCACCCGTAATTGGATAGTACTTCTCGAGGTCCCGAACCGTGAGAAGCGATTCGTCGGTGCCGTCGATGCTATCAGTTTCGTCAGTCCTGGAATGACCACTACTCATCGGTATCCTCCGTGGCACGAGACGCCTGTGCGTCGATCGGAGCCGTTGTCCCAGCACCTCCACTCTCCACGCTCAACTGGTTCTGGGGTGGGTCCGAGGTCGGCCGATGCTCAAATGCCACCTCGCCGTTGTACTCGATCTCCTCATTTGCAATTTCGATCGCTTCCTCTCGAGACAGACCATCTTCGTAGAGGTGACAGGCGACTTCCTGTCCCGACGACAGTTCGTATCGTGGCGGCCGTTCGACGTCGCACGTACCGGCCATGGCAGCCGGACAGCGCGGGTGGAACCGACAGCCCGACGGCGGATCAGTGTAGTCGGGGAGAACCCCCTCGATCCCGTCACGATTGAACTCAGTGAGCTTCGGTACGCTGTCGACGAGACCCTGGCTGTAGGGGTGTAACGGCTCGTCAAGGATCTCGTCTCGAGTGCCAACCTCGGCGATCTCGCCGGCGTACATGACGTAGATTCGGTCGGCGATCCGGCGGGCGACGCCAAGGTTGTGTGTGATGTACAGCATCGAAAGATTCTCTCGTTCGATTTGTTCGGTCAACAGACCGAGGATTTGATCCTGGACCGTGACGTCGAGCGCTGTCGTTGGTTCGTCCGCAATGAGAAATTCAGGTTCACTGAGCATCGCCATCGCGATCAGGATTCGCTGGCGCATCCCGCCGGAGAGCTCGATCGGATACCGACCGAGAGCGCTTTCCGGATCCGGAATCTGGAGTTGGTCAAGCAATTCAACGCTTCGATCATGCATCGCCGCTTTGTCTGTGTCGCGTCGACCCAGCACATTGCGAACGATCTCGAGCCAGCCGACGTTCGTTTTACCCTGATAGGTCAGGACGTCGCGCATCATCTCGCCAACGGTAAACACCGGCGAAAGACTCGTCATCGGGTCCTGAAAGATCATTCCCATCGACTCGCTTTTGACCCGTTCGTGAGCCGTCTGATCGCCAAGGAGCTCCTCACCCTTGTAGTATAGTTCGCCGTCGATAATCTCGCCAGGTGGTTGAGGGAGCATCCCCATGATCGTTTCCGCCGTGACGCTTTTTCCACAGCCGGATTCGCCAACGATGGCGACGGTTTCGCCCTCATTGACGGTGATATCGATGTCGTTAATGACACGAGCGCGGCCGTCAAACGTATTGAAATGAACTTCGAGATCGCGAAGTTCGAGGATTGGATCAGTCATACTCATTTTAGTCTACCTCCACGTCGAGGACGTCACGAAGCCCGTCACCGAGCAAATTAAACCCGAGAACGGCGATGAAGATCGCTACGCCGGGGAATGTCGAGTACCACCACTGGGCGGGGAGATAGGCGCGTCCTTCGGCGATCATCGTCCCCCACTCAGGCGTGGGCGGTTGGGCACCGAGACCGAGGAAGCCGAGGCTGGCTCCAATCAGGATGGCATAGCCCATGTCGAGGCTGAATTTGACCGTGATCGGTGCCAATACGTTGGGGAGAATTTCCCGGAACATAATTCGGAGTCGGCTTGCGCCGATGCCGCGGCTGGCTTCGACGAACTGCTCTTCGCGAACCGAGATCACCTCGCCATAGACCAGTCTGGCGTACCACGGCCACCAGACAACGGCGATGGCGATCATCGCGTTTCGAAGGCTCGGCTGGAGCGGTACCGCCACCGCGAGTGCGAGCACGAGCGGCGGAACTGACAAGAAGATATCGGTGATTCGCATAAGCACCTGCCCGGTGAACCCACCGACGTATCCGGCGACGAGCCCAACCGGAACGCCGATACCGATCGCGAACGTGAGGACGAACAGTCCGAGCGCGAGTGAGTACCGTGTCCCAAATATAACTCGTGAGAGAATGTCTCTTCCGGACTGATCCGTCCCAAACGGATGCGCAAGACTCGGTTCAGCGAATCGGTTTGCGAAGTCGACCGCAGGTTCACCCATGTAACCGGCATCCTGTGGGTGTCGGGCGATGTACGGCGCGAAGATCGCAACAAAAACGAGTCCAACAATGATTCCAAGCCCCACCAGTGACAGCGGGTTCTGCCGGAACCGATATGCGATCCGGCGGGTGCTCTCCTTGCGATTCTCCATTGCCTCAGAGTTGTACCAGCTCTCGAGCTTGCTCGTACTCATTCGCTGTCACCTCCGTACCTGACCCGCGGATCGAAGTAGCCATAGAGAATATCGACTATCAGGTTCGCAAGAATGAATACGACGCCTACAACCAGCGTTACGCCGACGATCGCGTTGATATCGTTTGCTAAAATGGCGTTGACGCCGTAGCGGGCCATTCCCGGCCAAGCGAAGACGATTTCAATGAGAAACGCCGACCCAATGAGAAAGCCATAGTCGAGTGCGATGATCGTCAACGTCGCCGCGAACGACGATTTCAGGACGTATTTGTAGGCGATGAGTTTTCCGGGAATGCCCGAAGAATGCAACGCGTGGACGTAGTCCTTGTTCAACTCTTCAATAAAACTTGAGCGGGTCATCCTAGCAATGTCGGCCATCGGTGCGAGCGCGAGCGTAAACGCAGGCAGTGCGAGGTGGACAATTGCGCTCCGGAACGCGCGGAAGTCCATCGCGATCAGGCTATCGACGAGCATCATCCCGGTCAACCGAGGTGGTGCTTCTACGCCGATTCGTCCGGTCGCCGGGAGCAGCCCCAGATGGAATGCGAAGACGAGCTGGAGCAAGATCGCCGCCCAGAAGGCGGGCATCGAAACACCAAAGAACGCGAACAGTCGACTGGCGTTGTCCTCGACCTCATCTTTGTTTCTGCCGGCGATAATACCGAGCGGAACCCCGATAGCGATGGCGATGAGCATCCCAACCGTAATCAGCTCGAACGTCGCCGGGAAGAAGTAGATGAGATCTGCCGCGGTATTTCGGTTTGTGGTAAGCGAAATACCCATATCTCCCTGCAGCAACCCGGCCATGTAATCGAAATACTGAATGACAACCGGATCGTCGAGTCCCATCTCATCCCGGAGCGACTGAACGGCGTCGCCCGAGGCTCGTGGGCCGAGCGCGAGCCGCGCCGGATCGCCTGGGAGCACACGCGCCAGCGTGAAGATGAGGATTGAGAGTCCAATGAAAACGGGAATGCCGGCAAGTGTCCGTCGTATTACGTAGCTTTTGAATCCCATATAGTGTTGAAGTAATATCGCGTGAAATGTTCGATTAGCTCTCGTCGTAGAGGCGCCAGAATGCCTTCGAGTATCCGACGAGACCGTTATCAACGTATCCACCGACTCGTTCGTTAACCCCGTACAGCTCTGCCTCATTGACGACGAACAGAGCCGGTGTGTCGTCAGCAATGATCTCTTGGGCCTCGTGGTAGTACTCAGTTCGTTGGTCGACATCGATTTCCGTCCGCGCGTCGTCCAGTAGCTGATCGACCTCTTCGTTCTCGTACCAGGCCGGACTCTCCCAGCTGCCGTGTGAACTCGAGTGCCACGCGGGGTAGAGGAACGTGTCCGGATCGACGTAGGAAAACGAGAGGTATATTGCGTGCATATCTGAAGTCGTGTCCTGACTTGTTACCATATCCGTGATGCGAGTCCACGGCGCACCTTCGAGTTCGAGATTGATGCCAAGCTCGTTGAGGTTCGTCTGAAGCAACAGCCCGATGTTCTCGGTCACTGTTAGATCGGTTACGTAAGTGTAGGTTAGTTCGATGTCCTCGGCGTCGTAGGTGGAATCATCGAGATACTCCTGGGCGCGATCGAGGTCCTGTTCGTACTGGATTACGTCATCATTGTGTCCCCACATTTCCGAGGGGAGCGGCCCCTGCATTTGATCGGCATTCCCGAGTAGAATGTCGTCGACGATCTGCTGGTAATCGACAGCATAGGAAATCGCCTTTCGGACGTTCACGTCGTCCAGAGGCTCGCGTTGGGTATGCATGAAGACGTACAGTGGAGAGAACGTGACCTCGTCGCTGACAAACACGTGATCGAGACTTGCCAATTCCTCGTAAGATTCGACTGACAACCACTCATCGGTGATGTCTGCAGACTCGTTGCTCATCATTCCCGTGACCGTCCCCTCTTCCGGAACGATCTCGAGGACGACTTCATCGAAGAGATCGTCGCTGGGCCACTCGCCCCACCAGTCGTCAAAACGCTGCAGAACGAGCCGTTCTTCACGCTCGTGTTCGACGAGTTCGTATGGGCCGCTTCCGGCGTCGTTTTGCTCGAGCCAGTCCTCATCATTAGCGTCAAGTTCTGATTCGTTGACGATCGGTAGGTACGGGAGCGTAAAAAGGAATGGCGCGAACGTCCGTTCGGTTTCGATTTCGACAGTGGTTTCGTCCGCGGCAGTGACGCTGTCGGTTCCAATTGTATCCGTCCACATCCAGGAAAGCCCATCCTGGAGCTCAAGCATCCGTTCGAACGAGTAAACGACGTCGTCAGCGGTCACAGAATCGCCGTTGTGGAACATCGCGTCGTTGCGCAAAAAGAACTCGTAGGTCTGGTCGTCGTCGCCTACTTCCCAGTCTTCCGCAAGTCCCGGCGCCAGCTCCGGGGGCGATTCGTCGGTATAATTGAGCAACGAATCATAGACGTTGACAGTGTAAATATTCTCGAAGTTATCCGATGCACGCATCGGATCGATCGTTGATGGTGAGATCGTCGTCGCGTATACGAGCGAGTCGTCTTCTTCGCCCTCTTCGTCATCGAGACCTTCGGGCTCCTCGCCTGCACAGCCTGCGAGTACGGTGGTCAGTCCGCCAGCACCGACACACTGTAGGAGCCGTCGCCGCCCAATCTGGTGTGTAGTCATGTGGTCTTTGTCATCGAGACTCATGATATGGATACCCGAGGCGAGAAAGATATACCTTTCGCATAACGTCATCATCGATGCCCGAATTAGCCCCTTATAGAATATATACTCCACAAAGCGTGAACGAATTAGTTCAAAACGTGATTGCTAGTACCCGGACGGCGAGCCGTCCCAGACACCTCGGGTCGAGAAGTCCTGGGGGACGTCCCAATCGTAAATCTCTTCCGGACGAGGCGATTCATATCCGCCGATCTTACTGTGTGACCAGCCGAGTGAAGCCAGTTCCGCCTGAAGTTCGGCGAATTTGAACGGGGCGACAACAGCGTCGAGAACAGGAACGCCGAGTTCGTCCTGAAGCGTTTCGTGGAAGCCGTATTCGGCAGTACAACCGAGGATAATGATTTCGGCGTGATCTTCCTCGATCGCACCCCGTGCGGCCTCTGTGAGCCGCTCTCGCGTTTGCTCAGGGTCAGCCTGAAAATCAAGTACGCCCAGATCAACGGGACAAAACGATGCCAGGCGGTCGTCGAACCCATATCTTGCGATCGTCGAGCGCATCTGTGGAATCCACTTTCGTCGGCCGACGATCACCGAGAACGTATCCCCCATCGTCGACGCGAGGTGTGTCGTAGCCTGTGCCGGCCCCATCACTGGCATCGATTCGGAGACCTCGCGGGCCTCCTCGAGTCCGAGATCGTAAAAACAGCCGACGACGGTGGCGTCGACGCCATCGTTTTCGGCTTCCTTGACGTGATGGAGGACGTCCGGTAGCACCAGCGATTCGTAGTAGTGATACTCGACGTGATGGGGGCCGCGATCGAGATTCACAACCTCGACCTCCGTCTTCTCACGTTTCGTTTCGTTCAACAGCGCTTCGATGTCGTCGCTGAAATCATCGTGACCGACCGGATCGATCCACCTGATTCGGGTTGGATTTGTGCTCATAGTTCGATAGTGGCTGATTCCGCTATTAGTTGTCGCCGTCGCTGTTCGGTCGCTTCTGTATCGAGTTTCCCATCGTCGGTGACGACAACGCCGTACACTGCCTCGGCGGTCTCGCTCGTGACATACTCGTTACGGTAGTCCTCAAGGACTCGTTCGGGATCCCGCTCGAGAGGGGTCCCCCAGCCGCCGCCGGCGCTCGTGACAAGACGGGCGACTTCGCCGTCCTCGAGTTCGTAGTTGGTCAGTTTCCGGTGACGCTCGGTCGTCCCATCGTTTTTTACGATATCGATGTAGTTGCCGTCTCCAGCCTGACCGTCCCCAACGCCCCACGGCGGATACTCCGAGCGGCCGAACGACGCGGTGATGAATGCGCCGCTTTCGTTGTAGACCTTGTAGTCCTGAACGAGGCCGGTTCCACCGCGGAACTCTCCATGGCCGGCTTCCTGCGGGGTATCCAGTGTGAACTGATCGAACAGCAGGGGAAACCGCGTCTCCATCACTTCGACCGGCATTTCGAGGGTGTCCCCGTCGCCGCTGCAGACGAGCACGTCGGCCCCGTCGCGGTCCCGACAGGCACCCCACCCGCCGGGTTGTGGCTCGATAACGAGGAAGTCGTCGTCGGTCCGGTCGTCCGTGCCGCCGACGATCGTTGCACAGACGCTCGTGAAGTGTCCCGCGGACAGCTTCTCCGGGAGATGTAGAGCGAGCGCCTTCCAGGGAAGATCCGCCGCCATCGCCGACGACTCCCAGTCGGTCCCAATTGGTGCTGGCTTTGTCGCGTTCAACACCGTCTTCTCAGGAATGACTAACTCGAGCGGTTCGAAGAACCCGCCATTGGTCGGTGCCTCCGGCAGCGTGATCGCCTGAAACAGAGCCCTGGCGTCGCTGACGGACGCAGCGTACGGTGAGTTGATCGGACCCTCGGTCTCGGGATCGGTCCCCGTGTAGTCGAACCGCACCGTATCATCAGTGATCGTCACTTCGACGGTGACATACACGGGATCATCGGTAATGCCGTCGTCGTCGAGGAAATCTTCGGCATGATATGTCCCGTTAGGGAGCGTTTCGATCTCGTCGAGGACGAGTTGTTCGCCGTAAGCGAGCCACTCGTCGACGGCCCGCTCGAGGGTGTGAATCCCGTACCTGTCGGCAATGTCCTGGACCCGTTCAACGGCGACTTCCATCGACGCCTCTTGGGCCTGCATATCGCCGAGGGTCATCTCCGGCATCCGTGTGTTCGCCTTGACAATGTCGCGAACGGCGTGGTTGAGTTTCCCCTCCTCGTAGAGTTTGACCATCGGGTACTGGATCCCCTCCTGGAACACGCTCGTGGCGTCGGTCGTCCACGAGCCAGGATCCTTGCCGCCGATATCCGTCCAGTGGGCCTTCGACGCGGCGAACATGACGATTTCGTCGTCAACGAACACCGGTGCGACCATCGCGACGTCGTTGAGGTGGGTGCCGCCGTGGTAGTCGTTGAGGAGGATGACGTCGCCGGGATAGAACCCGTCGAGTCCGTACTTCTCAATCGTATCCTCGACGCAGAACTTCAGCGTTCCAAGAAAACCCGGCACGCCGTTAGCCTGTGCAACGACCTTCCCGTCGGTATCGATCAACCCGCAGGCGTAGTCGAGCGTCTCGTAGATCACGCTCGATTTGGCCGTCCGCCCGAGGTTGATAAACGACTCTTCGGCTGCGCTCTGGAGCGCGTTCGTGATGACCTCCCGCGTGAACGGATTGAGGTCAGATTCAATTTGGGTGCTCATTGCTGGCTGATTCGGAGGTTTCCGTACTCGTCGATGCGACACGTCTGATTCGGGTGGATGAGCGTCGTACACGCCGGTTCCTCGGCAATCGCCGGCCCGTCGAAGCTCGACTCGGTCGGCAGCGACGATCGGTCGTAGATCCGCGTCTCGTGGCTCCCTTCCGCGCCGAAGTCGACAAGCCGAACGTCTCTCCGTGCGTCCGACGGCTGTCCACCACGATCGAGGACATCGATGGTCGGTTTCGGCACGTCCGCCGTCGCAGTGAGCCGGAGGTTCACCATCTCGACGGGATCCTCGAGTCGGAAGTTGTACGCCTGCTTGTGAAGCCGGTGGAACCGCTCGATCGTTTCCTCGATCGCGTCGGCGGTGAGCCGTGCGCGCTCGGCCTGGATCGGCGTCTGTACCGTGTGTTCCTGGCCGTCGTACCGGAGGTCGACGCTACGTTCGATGGTGATCTCGTCGGCCAAGACGCCTTCCGCGGCGAACGCCTCGCGGGCACGATCGGCCATTGTCGCGAAGGCGTCGTCGACCGTTCCGGCCGCAGAGGCTTCGAACGGCCGGACGAACGTCCGGACGTAATCCCGACGCAGATCCGTCAACAGCATGCCCCACGCTGAGAACTGGCCCGGTGCACGGGGGACGATCGTCTCTTTGACGCCCAGTTCACGCCCGAGCGTGGCCGCGTGGAGCCCGCCCGCGCCGCCGCTGGCGACGAGAGCGAACTGACGGGGGTCGTACCCGCGTCGGAGGCTCACCTGCTTCAGGGCGTGTGCCATGTTCGAGTTGACGACCCGGAGAATGCCGTGGGCAGCCTCGCGGACGCTCGTCCCGAAGGTGTCGGCGACGGACTCGAGGGCTGACTCGGCCTGATCGACCTCGAGTTTCATCTCGCCACCAAGAAAGTACTCCGGATTGAGCCGCCCGGTAACGAGGTTCGCGTCTGTGACCGTTGGTTCGGAGCCGCCGCGACCGTAGCAGGCCGGCCCTGGATCCGCGCCTGCACTCCTAGGACCGACGTTAATCGAGTCACCCTTGTCGATCCACGCGATCGAGCCGCCGCCGGCACCGATTTCGACGATATCAACCACCGGAATCTGGACCGGATACCCCTCCTCGCGAGCGGAGCTCTCAAGCCAGTATTCGGTGTTGATATCGACTTCGCCGTCCTCGACGAGCGACGTCTTCGCGGTAGTCCCGCCCATGTCGAAGCTGATCACGTCGGGCTCGCCAACGCGCTCGCCAACTCGAGCGGCACCGAAGACACCCCCAACTGGACCGCTTTCGATCATCTCAATTGGGCTCTGTCGGGCCTGATCGAAACTGCTCGTGCCGGCGTTGCTCTTCATTACGTACCGGTTCCCGTCGACGCCGTGTTCGTCGAGGTGGGACTCGAGGACTGTTAGATAGTTATCGGCAATCGGCTGGACGTAGGAGTTCAACACCGCAGTGTTGGTGCGTTCGTACTCCCGATACTCCTCCGTGAGTTCATGAGAAAGCGTGACGTAGGCGTCCGGAAATTCTTCGGCGATGATCTCTCGTGTTCGACGTTCGTGTTCCGGATTCGCGTACGCGTTGAGGTACGCGACGGCAATCGTCTCGATCCCTCGGTCGCGGATCTCGTCGACGGCCTCGCGAACGTCGTCCGGTTTGAGGGTCGAGAGGACGCTCCCGGCCTGGTCGACACGCTCTCGGACTTCGAAACGGTCGCGTCGAGGGACGAACGGCTCCGGTTTTTCATACCGAAAGTTAAACATGTCCGGTCTATTCGCCCGGGTGATATCGAGGACATCGCGAAATCCATCGGTCATGATGAGCGCACAGGGCTCACCGTCACGCTCCGTAATGGCGTTGATCACTACGGTCGTGCCATGGACGAACTGTTCGATGTCAGGCAGCGATAGGTCGCTCATCGAGAGTGCATCGACGACACCATCAGCGTAGTTCGCTGGCGTCGTCGAAGCCTTCTCGAGCGATAACGATCCGTCGTGGACGGCGACCAGGTCGGTAAACGTTCCCCCGATGTCGACCGCGACACGTGTGTTATTAACACTCACAAGAAGCACACAATTCGGAGAATGTATTAAACCTTCTGCCACCAAATTTCCTCTATATTATTTATTTCGACCATAATAAGTTGGTAAATAATTAAGAAGGTAGATTGAATAACACATCAAGGAACAATACCTCGACGATTCGTCCACTCACTATTCACGGCGCATCCTTGCTCTCATCGGGCCCGCTTTCACAGTCTGTGTAACGAACGAAAGCCATCCACAAGATGCCACGACCGTGCTCCGAATAAGATTCTCAGAGATCGCCAAGGACTACGTAGACGAGTCGAACCGGTTCATCGGTCGTATTCTCGCTATAGTGCTCGATCCCCGATGGAATGATAGTCACTGATTCCGGACCGACGGTGGTGCGTTCTCCTTCCGCGACGAGATCAATCTCGCCCGACAGGATAACCGAGATTTCGTCTCCGGCGTGGCTTGTTGTCCCGGTCTCCGGAACGCGCTCGTCCGATTCGATGACGTAACTACCGACCTCCGCGTTCGGATCATCACTCTCGAACAGCGCGAACGGGTCGTCGCGGCTTTCGTTCCAGATCTCCTCAAGTCGGTGAACGGTAACGTCGCTCATGCCGAAGCCAATAGCGGCTATCAAAGTAAACTCTTCGGGCGTGTGGTTTGACGATAAGTACTAAAGAGATGCACTATACATCCACTACGTTACTACTCCTTTTCGATATGGGCAAAGGGAGAAGATTTCAGCACAAATTATATTACGATACTCTTCCTCAGTCAGCGTACTGAGGTGCGATAACACGTGACAGAAAGACTTGCAGTTGATATCGGTGGCACGTTCGTCGACGCAATCACATTCGATCGATCAACCCGTGACGTCACGGTCGAGAAAGCATCGACGACCCCAGACGAACCCGAATCCGGCGTTCTCTCCTCGATCGAAAAGGTCGGCACGACCCTCGAGGATACCGAGGCGTTCGTCCACGGGACGACGTTGGGGCTCAACGCCGTCCTCGAACGCGAAGGAGCCGCGACCGGCATCATCACGAACGAGGGGTTCAAAGACGTCTACGAGATCGGCCGGACAAACGTCGAGCGGGAATCGATGTACGATATCCGGTACCAGAAGCCGGAGTCGATCGTCGCCCGACGGCGACGCGTCGGCGTCCCCGGACGGTTAAACGCCAACGGCAAGGAAGTCGAGCCGCTCGACGACGACGCTATCAGGGATGCCGCGGCACAGCTCATCGAGGACCAAGATGTCGACGGGATCGCCGTCTGTTTCCTCCACTCCTACCGGAACCCCGCTCACGAACGAGAAGCCGCGCGGATCGTCCGCGAGGCCTATCCCGACGTTAGCGTCTCCATCTCGAGCGACATCACTCGGGAGTACCGCGAGTACGAGCGGACGAGCACGGCCGTGATGGACGCGTATATCAAACCCATCTTTGAGACATACATCGATAGCCTCGATTCGGAACTGACCGACGAGGGATTCAACGCACCGTTTTTCGTCACCCGGTCCGGCGGCGGTACACTCACTGCCGACAGCGCGACCGATGCACCAGTCCACACCATCCTCTCGGGACCTGCCGGCGGCCTCATCGGGGCGTCTAACGTCGGCCGCGAAACCGGCCGGGACGATCTCATCACTGTCGACATGGGCGGGACCAGCCTCGACGCCTGCGTCATCGAAGACGGCACGCCTGCCGTCAAGTACGACTCCCGACTCGAACACCAGCCACTGATGATCCCGGTCTACGACATCCGGACAATCGGTGCCGGCGGCGGCTCGATTGCGTGGCTCGACGGCGAACTCCTCAAGGTCGGGCCACAGAGCGCGGGTGCGGACCCGGGACCCGTTGCGTACGGGCACGGCGGCACCGAGCCGACGGTCACTGACGCAGCCGTCGCACTGGGCTACATCGATCCCGACGACTTCCTCGGCGGCGATATGGAGCTCGACGCCGACGGCGCGAAAGCGGCGATCGACAAGACGCTCGCCGAACCGCTCGATTCGAGCGTGACAGATGTCTCTCGCGGCGTCTTCGACGTGACGCTCGCGAACACCGTGGGCGCGATCCGAGAGATCACTATCGAGAAGGGACTCGACCCACGGGAGTTCTCGATGATGGCCTTCGGCGGTGCAGGACCCATGTTCGTGCCGCTTTTAGCCCGCGAGATGGGCGTCGAAGAAGTCGTCGTCCCTAGAGCCCCCTCGGTCTTCTCGGCACTTGGAATGCTTATGGCCGACGTCGTCTACGACTTCGCGCGAACGAACATCGAAGCCCTGATTGACCTCGAACTCTCGGATCTGGAGACGACGTTCGACGAACTAGACACCGAGGCGCTCGAGACCCTCACCGACGAGGGGTTCGAGGAGGACGAAGTCGATCTCGAGCACACCCTTGAGATGCGCTATCTCGGGCAGGAACACACCGTTGAAGTGGATGCCAACGGCATTGAGACAATCGACGAGGTCAGCGATCGCTTCGAGGACAAACACGAGGATCGGTACGGCCACGCGATGGACGATCCACCGGAGGTCGTCCACCAACGGGTCCGCGCCATCGGCCGCAACGATAAACCTCCGCTCGAGCGCGAGGAGCCGGTCGACGGGACGCCCGAGCCGATCGGGAGCCGGGAGGCGTACTGTTTTGCGGCCGACGAACGGACCGCGTTCGACGTCTACGACCGCAGCGACCTGCGTTCAGGAATATCAGTCGACGGCCCAGCGGTCGTCCGGGAGCCAACCACAACCATCGTCTTCCACTCGGACCAGGCTGCAACCGTCGACGAGTACGGACAGCTCGTCATCAGCGGAGGTGACGCTCAATGAGCGACGCGACCACTGCTGACGAGATCGACGCCGCCACGGTCGAAGTGGTGCGCAACTATCTCACGTCCGCCGCGACGGAGATGCAACGGACGCTGATCAGGACGGCGTACAACACGATCATCTATGAGATTCTGGACTTCGGGATCTCGCTGTACGATCGAGACCGCAACCTGATCGCGGACTCGCCCGGACTCGCGCTGTTTCTCGGCGCGAACGACTACGCATTAGAGAAGGTTGTTGAGCACGTCGGCGAAGAAAACATGAACCCGGGCGATGTGCTCCTAATGAACTACCCTTACTGGAGCTCGACGCACACGCTTGACGTGGGCGTGTTCGCGCCGATCTTCCGCGAGGGCCCGGAGGTACCACGAGAAGAGAACGAACTCATCGGCTACGCGGCCACACGAGCGCACTGGCTAGACCTCGGTGCGAAAGACGAAGGGTACGTCCTCGACTCGACTGACGTTCACCAGGAAGGCATGATATTCCCGGGGACGAAAGTGTACAAAAGGGGCAACCCCGACGAGGAGATTCTGGATCTGATCCGGTTTAATTCCCGTCTTCCAGACAAGGTTCTGGGCGACCTCAACGCCCAAATCGCCGCGATCCGAACCGGCAAACAGCGGCTGCAGGAACTCCACGGAAAGTACGGCGGCGAGACCGTCGACACCTGTATCGAGCGCATCCAGAGCCATGGCGAGCGAACCGCCCGTGATGCCGTACGAGAACTGCCGGACGGGACGTGGTCTGCGGTCGACTACGCCGATGGGACGACGGGCGATCTCATCCGAATCGAAGTCGAGGTGACCATCGACGGCGAGGAGTTTCACGTCGACTTCTCCGGTTCGTCCGACCAGGTCGACGAGCCGCTGAATATTCCTCGGGGAATGACCGAAACCGTCTGCAAGCTCTGTTTCAAATCGATCACAACGCCCGAAGAGACCTCGAACGCCGGCCAATACGCGCCGCTGTCGGTTCACGCACCGGAGGGTAACCTCTTCAATGCGAGCTATCCCGCGCCGACGTTTACGATCTGGACCGGTATCGTTAGCGTCGACGTCGTCTTCAAGGCGCTGGCGAAGGCAATGCCCGACCGGATCCCCGCTAGCTCCGGTGGCGATCTAAACGACGTCATGCTGTTCGGCGAGGATCCTGAAACGGGCCGACAGTTCGTCGAGGCCAACAACGACGCCGTCGGCTGGGGTGCAACGGACGAACACGACGGGGCGAACTCGGTGATGCACATCACCGAGACGATGGTGCAGAACATCCCCGTCGAAGTGTTCGAAAACAAAGCACCGATCTCGTTCGACGAACTCTCCTTGCGCCAAGACTCCGGCGGTGCCGGCGAACAGCGAGGCGGGCTGGGACTTCGACGCGACTACCACGTCGAGCATCCGGTCGGTGCGCTCTCGATCATCCAGAAGACGCGCAAACCCGGGTGGGGAATCGATGGAGGCGAATCCGGAGCGAAAAACGGCATCGTCCTCGACCTCGACGACGACGCTGATGACCGTATCCAGGTCCTCGTCGACAACACTGATATTTACGATGACGACGAGCTATGGGTTGGGATGTTCCGCGGAACGTTCCACGAGGGCGAGGTCATCTCCAACCGCACCGGTGGAGGCGGCGGCTACGGCGATCCACACGACCGAAATCTCGAGGCTGTCCTCGAGGACGTGATCGACGGCTACGTCTCACGGGAGTCGGCCCGTGAGGACTACGGCGTCGCGATCACCGATGACGGCGAGCTCGACCGCGAAGAAACCGAACGGCTCAGGTCGGAGTGACCGAGACCAACGGCACATGATCGACGAAACCGTTATTCAAACCCGACTCAAGCGGGCCCGCGAGGCGCTGAACGACACAGGAGCCGACGCCATCGTCTGCTTCCCGAGTTCGAACATGTACTACCTCTCGGGGTTCGACGACGAGCCGATGGAACGTCATTTGTTCCTGTTCGTCACGCCCGAGACGGCGTTATTCGTCGCGCCCGAAATGTACGACGCACAGATCAAAGACGAATCGCCCATTACGGATGTCCGTACGTGGGGCGACATCGAAGACCCGACAGCGCTCCTCGAGACGGTCGGCGACGAACTCGGGCTCGAAGGCGGCCACCTGCTGGTCGACGACCGTATGTGGGCTCTGTTTACCCAGGATCTCCAGGCAACGTTCCCCGAGGCTTCGTTCGGCATTGCAAGCAAGGTGCTCGAGAACCTTCGGGTTCGGAAAGACGAGGCTGAACTCGATCGACTCCGTGAAGCGGCACGACTTTCAGACACGGTCAGCAAGGAGATTCGCGCGCTTGGTGCAGGTGCGATCGGAATGACCGAACGCGAGCTCGCGGCCGAGATCGGGGATCGACTCGCCTCGGCCGGCGGCGAGGGCGTTTCCTTCGAGACCGTCGTCGGCTCTGGCCCGAACGGAGCCCGACCACACCACCGCCACGGCGAGCGCACGATCGAGTCGGGCGACCCCGTCGTCCTCGATTTTGGCACTTGGTTCGAAGGCTACCCCGGCGACCAGACCCGCACCGTCGTGTTCGACGGCGAGCCGTCCGCGAAGCTTCGCGAGGTTCACGAGGCCGTCCTTGAGGCCCACAACGCCGGTGTCGAAGCCGTCGAACCGGGTGTGGAAGCCCGCGAGATCGACCGCGCCGCCCGTACGGTGCTCGAGGATCGAGGTTACGGCGATGCGTTCATCCACCGAACGGGCCATGGGGTCGGACTCGATGTCCACGAGCCACCGTACATCACAAGCGAGAATGGTCGCAAACTCGAGCCGGGAATGGTCTGTAGCGTCGAACCCGGCGTCTACCTTGAGGGCGAGTTCGGCGTCCGTATCGAGGATCTGGTCGTTGTCACCGAAGACGGCTATGAGCGGCTGAACGACTCACCACGGACCTGGCGACCGCTCGACGAGTAGTAGAGAGGATCGGACTCGAAGCGTTCCGTCGAGCGGTATTTCTTTTTGTCTGAGGTAAACCGTGCGAGCGCTCGAATTGTTCGAGAATGAATACAGTGACCGAGAGCGTCAATCAGCCACACCTCGTTGCAGATACGTAATTCGAGAAAATGCGGGCTGTTACAAAATAGTTAGATAGTACTGCTTCAAGGGTTCTGCTCATCAGAGTCTTGTGCAACGATGCGCCTTCTAAGATAGGGTAGGTTGCACAAGGCAGTGTCTGACTAATCACACTGTAGTGTGATATGCGTCCGAAGGCAGAACCAGAGAAGCCGTTTCTACACCCTCCACTACTACTACACCAGGGTACGGCTGTTCGGCGTTGTCACTAGGAGAGGAGGGCTTGCCCGGGGTAGTTGTCGTCGACTATGCGCCTTCCTCTTGGTCCGTTGTTATGACATCACGCTTCCTACGGGGGTTGCTCGATATCCCGATCACAACGATCGTGATAGCGGTCGGCTGCCTCCTCGTCAACGACCACGAGCTTCTTGCCCCGACGTTTCGTCTGTTCGACGTCGTCTTTGCCGAGTTTCTCAAGGAAGTCCATGACACGGGCTACAGTCTGCATGTGTGGCTTCGATCCTTCAACGGCGTGATGACCTTCGTAATCGTCCGACTGTTCAACACGAGCCCAGCAGGCGCTTTGTCGGCGTAGTCACGCACGTCGCGGGCAATGAACCGGGCGCGTATCTGGTTGGTCGTGAGTTCGCGATCCGCGATATGTTCCGGAAGGGCGCAGATGCGCTCGAGCGGAGTATCGGTGTCGTGTGACTCCGTCGTATCCGTCTCCACCCCAGCGGTTCGGTTGTTAGATGTGGCCTTCTCCACGTCGTCGAGTCGACTGTGGGCTCGATCAGCGTTCTCTGTCGTGCTTTGCAGAATCGATCCCACAGGAATCCCAGCGATCCAGATATCTGTGAGGCCCGCGGTGTCCCTATCTGAGTTGACCTCGATGCGCTCGACTTCGGCTTCGAGCTCCTCAACGCGGTCGGTGAGCGTTTCGAGCTGTTCGTAGACCGATTCGAGGGTCTCGGGTCGTCGGTCATTGTGGGCTGGTCGGTGGCGGTACTGTCGGTACTCGTTGTGGTTTCAGTCATTGGAAATGCGGTGTGTCGCGAGTGGGACGATCAGGCCCGTCTCGTAGCTAGCAAACGATTCGACAGCGTGGCTCAGCGATGTGACTACACTCGGGATAAGGGATGCTACAGACAGGGCTCTCGGCGGGCGTACAGTGCTGGCACTATGAGAGAGCCCGCCCATTGCTGACGGGGATTACTCCTGACGCTGGTGGAACGGTGGGTGACGAGAGTATCGAGATAGATCCCTCCTCATCCGGAAGTGGACAAGATGCTTTGTTTCCTTCTGCTGACTCGAGACTCCCGCTCAGCCGTCACAGTGTTGTGACGGGTGAACCAGCCGTTTCCCTTGGAATTCCATACGAAACACGACGAAACTGAAACGGACCCGCTAGTAAGAGACCGCTAGAAGAAGAGAGTGAGAAGCCGATGTAGTGGCTTCTCTCGCGTTGAACGCTCAAAGAGCGTCGTGAGTCGGTGTCAGGTCACACTCGCACCTCCCGCAGGCGTCACAACAGTGTGACGGGTAAGGAGGTTCATTCGGCAACCTCCTGGTGTGGCTGGGTCGTCTCAATGGTCGCTTGGAGCTCATCACTGAACTCCTGGAAGCGTTCGCGATCGATGACCAGTGTCTTGCGGTCGTTCCGGGTCAGTTCCTCGACGAGTGTCTCTCCGAGATCGTCAACGAGGGCGATCACGCGGCGGACTGTCTCGTTGTGCGGGCGGGAGTCTTCTTCGGTCGCGAGGATATCCCGCACGGAACTCGATGGGAGCACGAACTTCGAGGGTGTGCGCTCGCACGTGTCGAGGAAGTGTGACCAGACGATCGCTGCCCGGCGTTCGTTCGCACTCAGGACGTCCGGATCGACCTGGTACGTGCGTGTAATCTGTTGAATCGGCAGGGTCTGTTCGGCTGGGATCTCGGTCTGGGTTAGTTGCTCGTTCGCACGTTGTTCTTCGAGATCGTCACGGAGCGTCTGGACTTCGCGTTGGCGTCGATCGACCATTGCGCCGATCGGATGCCCGGCCAGCCAGATCTGCTCGAGGTCGGCATCAGTTGGGTCGTCCGTGCCGCGCAACTCGAGGAGTGAGGTGACGAACGTTTCGAGCTGCTGGCGCTGGTTGCGTTCCTGCTCGTAGTTGGTTTCGAGCTCGGTGAGTCGCTGTTCGAGCGCTTCAATATGGTCGCTCTGGCTCATCGTTCGGCCTCCACTTGCGTTGGTTCAGTTGTACAGGCCCGGACGTGTTGAGGCCAGGCGCTCATCCCGATCTGGGCATTGCAGTATGGGCAGGGCTTCGTAGCCTGTTCGCCCTCGCGGGCGATCGTGCAGTTCCCGCACTCGCGGGCCGTGCTCGCCTCGGCTTCGGCAAGGGGGACCGGCGTGTACTGGGCGTCACTCTGGCAGTTGCACAGGGGCTGGCCCTCGCCGTCATCGATGTGATAGACGGCACTGGCGGGGTTCTGGATGTGGGTGTCTCGCAGGAGTGCCGTCGGGGGGTCTTCGTTGTGGGCTTCGGCACTGCCTTGGCTCGGTGCACTTGCATCGAGTGTCGTGATTGTGCCGAGTGTTTGGAACTCACGCTGGGTGCGAACGTCCAGCGTTCGGGTGAGGCGGCTTTGGAGGAGGTGTTCGCTCAGGCCCAGCGTTGGGCTGGTGAGTTCCTTGGGAGTGCACTGTCGGCAGTAGATGCGGTCGATTCGGAAGGTGGGGGCGTCTTCTTCGCGGGCGGCGTAGATCGTGACCTGTTCGCCTTCGCGCAGGGTTCGGTTGCAGGCGGTGCATTCAGGGTTGGTCTCGGAGAGTCGCGCGCCGGCGAACAGTTGAGTACTGTCCGTGGGGATTTCGGTCAGCATCGGTCGATCACCTCGCAGTCCTCGGTGTGGAAGGCCTCGCGGTGGAGGTCTTGCTCGCGGATGGATTCGCGGTTGCAGGCCTCGCAACGCCAGTAGGTGGTGGCGTTGGCGACCGTCGGGGGTTCGTGGTGGGGGCCGGTGATGCGGTGGGTCTGTTCGGAGGCGATACTGTTTTCTGCGGCTGAGTTGCTAGTGCTCATTGCTTCTCGTGGGTTTGAGAAGCGCGGTCCGGTGAGCCACCACCGGGCCAACTTTCTGCTTGGCAGGTTGCGCTTCTCATTGACTCTTACAACCGCAGCCAACTTAGTACTTTGCATGACGCAAAGTACAATATATACTTTGAATAGAAGAAAGTATGCTGTGCATCAGTAATAGCGTTCATGTAATCACGGACAGTAGTGAAAACCAAATGGTTCGGCTAAATGATGTCGATCAAGAGATACTACGTGAAATAGAGGACAATGGAAGGGCTACACCGGGACTTTTACAGGATGTAGTAGGTGTATCACGAACGTATATGTCTCAGCGAATCACTCGTCTGGAAGAACATAACTATATAGAAGAAATCGCCCCAAATTTATATGATATAACAGATATAGGCGAGGAACGCATTAATCAAATATAGATAGTATCAAATAATTAGTTATATTTGTAATGATATTCTATGCATCAATTATTGGGTTGAAGTCCTTCATTTGTAACCACGACTCCACAACAAAACTAATACAAAATTGGATGTCATCTTCATCAACGTTGTTATTATATCGGTCTGGATGAGCACCACTCGATTGTAGCACATAACCACCAGACATTACACGCATGACGATTGGCGTTAAGTAATCAAATTTAGCGTATTTACGATAATCAATCCCTAGTGCCAGTATCGTAAGTATATCTGTGAGAGAGCTAATGGATTTCTCTATGTCTTTAGCCAAATCCTCCGACTCTCCTGTGAAGGAACTCTTGTAAAATGTATCATGAGCAATGGGGTCCCCAAACCGGAGAGGGTATGGTCCCATCCCGATCTTTCCACCTGTCCTTTTCACTCGTTGTTTTGAGTCTGCAAGTGCTTTCTCAAATGCTAGAGCTGCATCACAAGCACATTTATGAAATTTTTCATTCTGGAGACTACGTTGTGCACGCTCTAAGTGCGCCCTAATAACATCATCACTAACAAGACTCGTCATTGAGATATCGTAAAAATCAAGAGAAAATATTTTCGGAATGTTCTTTTCAAAGAAAGTTTGAGTACTAGCTCTGAGCGAGTCTATATCTGATTGTCCTGGCCGAATACCGTGGTGTTTGAGATTTGTTCTAGCTTTATTGAGCCGATTCATCTCAGATTTTTGTCCCAGGGTTATACTTGAATGTTGTTTTGCCTCCCCCCAGTACTCCATAAATCCATGTGGTGCCTTGAATCCGAGCTCTTCTGATGCTAAGTACAGAAATAGCTCTGTAGCATCGTGGAATGTCAATATGGATTTCGCGTTTAGAGGTGCGACTAAGTGAGATTGATTAACGGCTGTTTCATAAAGGTCCTTGATAAACACTAGCCGTTCCATTGTCTCTGGATCAGTCGACATATTTTTGTGTAGTCACCAAAATACATAACAATTCAGTAATACGAGTCTACATGATTACCAGATATTTATTTGAACTGTGGTTATTCAATAATCTGTGTCATCAAAGTGGATGTATGACCGTTATTAACTCGCCTAAATCAATGTATCCTTAGAAAGTTTCCAGATAATCCTCAATCGTCTCGCGCTCTTCGCTATTGAGTTCGAACAAGTCATAAACCAACTTGTCAATCTGCGCTTCCAATTCATTAATCGACGTTGCCTCGACAGTCTGCTTGTCCTCAGTAAGTGCCGCTAGAAGTCGTTCAACACCGTCAAATGACGCTGGGATTGGGATACTTGTTTCCTCACCGCTTTTTGCATTCCGACCATCCACTGCTTCGTAGACATACTGCGCCCTTAGCTTACGTTCATCCTCATCACCTCTGTCAATGAGAGGATCAGTAATCTCATCTGACCGGCCAGCAGTCACCGTAAACCGACCATCTTTGAATTTCTCTATATCAGCATTCACTGGATAGCGGCGAGTCTGCCACTCATAATCAATGTAGTCAAGTTCACCATCATAGCTGCCGAGATACGCTTCAGGGAATCGGTTAGTTCTACTATCGAGGTCGATAGTATCGACGATTTTGCTCGCCTTCTGGCGCATTGTTCCGAAGACATCCGCATTGTCCTCTGTCACACACGGTAGCTTTTCGACGTACTGAGAACGGTATTCATAGTAGCCTCCCATCTTGACTGTCGTGATATGTTTGAAATAGAAATCTAGTGCCTTTGCATTGAGCTGGCAGGCCATTTCGGCAGTAAGATCCCTATAATCATCTGATAAAAGGACTGAGTAAGCAGTTTTGTAATACCAGGTGCCGACATCATCAAGCATGAATGTCGCATCCTCGCTAATGTGAGCAAAGATGATTTTTGGTATTTCAAATTTCTCTAAGTTTTGAGGGCGTCCGAACTCCCACCATTCATCACTGTTTTCCCACCGGCCACCTTCTCTTTCTCGAAGCTTCTCTTCATGTGACTTGAAGAATTCCCAAGCTAGGGGGTAGTCGGATCTCAGAATTGTCTCATCAATAAGAGAAGCAGTCAAATTACCACTATCATCGCTTTGAATGCTGTAAGGAAGAACTACGTGCTGTCCCGACCATTCGGCTCGCCACCGCTGCACGTCTTTCCCACGCAACCAAGGACGTAATAGGTCTGTTTCGATCTCATACTCTTCGGAGCTACCTGATGGAACAATAGTAACTGTTCCACCAGTATCATCTGATTCTATACGATCCGCATCTAGAACATCAACTACGTAGACTGTGTTTGCGCTCGTCTGTGTACCATGAGATACGTCATCCGTAATTTCATCGAGTCTATAATCAGCCCTACTCTGCAATTTCTCAAAGACACGCAGCTCGTCTGGTGGCATCAACGCCCAGTAATCGTCACTGGCGAGCTTTGCCTGCGGATAATCGAATACGTCGATGAAGTCATCTGAGTAACCCGGATTTTCACGATGATCGGCTACCGACTGAATAATAGTGTCATCCAGCTCCCGATCGCTTTCCTCCTCAGTATTTGATTTCACACGAATACACCGGATATCGTTATCTCTTCGGTCGTTTTCATCTGGCCCATCCTCCAAAATCACGATCGCAGGATAGTTTGTCGCATCCTCAAAAACACCAGAATCACGGAAATCATAGACCTCTTCGATGCAGCTCTCCTCAAGCATTACCCGCCGCAGCCCCTCGCCGTAATCAGTCACCATGAATTGGTTCGGGGTGATGAATCCCAGCTTCCCACTCTCCTCTGCCAGCCAGTCAAGCCCTCGTTCGTAGAACGGACAGTAGAGGTCGTAGTTGCCCGTTGTCGATTTATAGAGCTGGTCCAACATTGCCTTCTGTCCATCAGGGAGGTTCTGAATACGGACATAGGGCGGATTCCCCACGACGTAGTCATACTCCATGTAATTCTTAACAACAAGCGCGAGGATCGTATCCTCAAACATCTTGAAAAGGCGCCCGTCGCCGTGCTCTTCCTCGAGATAACGAACCGTACTGAGAATATCATTGACGTACGGAACGAAGAACTCCTCAACGCCATCGTATTCGCGTGTCGTGTAGCGGTTGATCCCCTGCGATAGCCCACCACCGTACTCCCACATGCCCTCGCTCATGTGGAATTTGACCACGTCCAGGACGCCCTGTAGTGCCGCAAAATATTCCCCGAAATTTCGCACGTCCGAATTCAAACGTACCGTTTCGAAAAGCGGCATCCGGACTCGTTGAACGAGGAAATCGCCTTCCCGGTCCGCGTCGGCCACCTCGCTTTCCTCGACCTCGATCGGCAATGGTACGGGTATCTGAACGTCCTGGTTGGTCTCGGTTACCGCGTCGAAGGTCATCTGTGTCTGCCCTTCATCACCGAGGTCTAAGCCCGTAAGCTCGCGTTCGTTGCGGAGCGTGTCTGTTCGGAAGATCGGCAGCCGGTGAATCGTGAACGAGTCGTTTTGCTGCTTTGCCTGCTTGTATTCAGGAAGGATAGCGACCATGAACCGAATCTGAGCCATCAACACAGCGAACGGATGGATATCGAGTCCAACAATCCGTGGTCGTGAGCAGAGTTCGGTAAGCTCCGCACTCCAATCCGGGTCTTCGTTATACCGTCGAACGTCCTCGAGATAGCGATCCACAGCTTCCACGAGAAACGTCCCGGAGCCACACGAGGGATCAATAATACGCTCCGAAGAGACGCCATATTCGTAGTCGACACCGTCCATAATGTAGTCGATGACCGGCTGGGGCGTGTAGAACTCGCCCAATGCCTTGCGTGTCTCCGGATCGAAATACTGCTGGTAGAGATCGCCGAGCGGGTCGCCTTCGATACGTGAGAAATCGAACTTCAACACAGCAAAGGCGACACGGGCAACAGCACGACTGAACCGCTCGCGCGTTGCAGGGCTCACCTTTGTCACGTCGCTGCCCTGCTGTGCAACGTCGCGAAACCGACTGAACTGATCGTGATGCTGACTGGCAGTCTGCTCGCCATAACCGTCGGTCCACCAAATGAAGATATCGTCCTCAAACAGGCTCTCGACGAGCTGGCGACGCATCTCCTCGATCATCCCGTTCGCAGCAATCGGGTACGCGTCAAGGTCAATCGTACCACTAAACCCGCCACCGAGCTCATTGAAATAGCGTTCGAGTCCCCGGTTCGTCGGGAAGAAATCGTGATCCTCTGTCGCCTTTGCAAGCAACAGACGCGCTAACAGTGCATGCCCACTCTCGAGACAGAACATAAAGTCCCGAAGCGATTGCTTTCCGTCGATGAAGGGGTCCCACGAGTCGGGCGTCTCATTAGGGACATTTGCATAGCTCGCCTCCCAGAAGTCGTACGCTCCCGCAACGAACTTCGCGTTCTGCTCGTCACGGAGTTCTTCAAGCAGGTCTGTCATTGCAACGACGAGATCAGCAAACGGACTGTCTTCCTCCAAGCGAAAGGTATCAAAGAAGTGCTCGCGACCGAGCTCGCTGTCAAGACTTACCTCACTAAGCGAATCAAGGTATTCGGTCACGCTATCGGGGTCTGTAATATCCCATTCTGGCTTGCGAAGCGCTGATTGAATGTTAGTCGCGTCGCTTGCCGTTACGTCTGAAAGGGTGACCGTGACTAGCGGAGTTCGATCGTCCTGACGGTACAAACGAAATTCCTCCCCATTCGTGAGAATCCCGTAGTCGGCTTGGAGCTCCGTTACGTAGTGAAACAGCTGATCCTCGTGGGGGGAGAGCGCACGACCTGCAGTTTTGAACTCATAGACTGCCGTGACGGACTCGTTCTCGTCTAAGGTAACATAATCAGGTCGTCGCTGATCAGGTAGCGACCATTCGCTTCGGAGATCGTATCCAGCTCCTTCGTAGCCAAGTGTTGAGTAGAAGTGCTCGTTGAGAAACGCGTTCTCAACGTCTTTCTCGCTCATATCCTCGTTAATACGCGATCCAATACCAGAGAGAACCTCAATAAAGTCAGCGACGGCGGTCATATGAGATCCCACTCAGAATGGGGTCAAAAAGCCAGTGGAAAAGGCGAATCAGATCGATCGCCGATACTTATCGTTTCGATCGCGAAAAGCCTGTTCACCCCCCTCAAGTATACTCTGGGTGTTCATTTTAACGTTCTCGTTATCAATAGAGCCACAAGTACTATAGAATCCACTTTGTCCGTTGGCGTCCATTACGATGATCTGCTCCGCGTCTCCCAGCACGGGAATGTTTGCATTATGTGTTGCGGTGATAATCTGCCGGTCATGTTTGATGGAGCGAACCAGCTGCACGACTTCAGAGAAGATGAACTTGTTGTCCAGCATATCCTCAGGCTGATCGATAATTAATGGAACATCACGCTCGATCATTGTGATCGAAAGCAATGTCGTACACTGCTGACCGTCAGACATTTCATCAAGCGATTTCCAGCCTCCGTCGTTCAGCTCAAAAATCGGCTCGTCTCGGACCTCAAGCAACTCAAGCTCTGTCAGCCGCTCGTTGAGGTCATCATGCGTGATAAAGTTCTCCGCACTAGTCGGTGGACAATCAGCCACCTCAGTGAGTCGATCGATATCATCTGTTCGAACGATCTCAGCGAGCGTACGTGGCTCAAATGTCTTTGCAATAGCTTCCTTATGCCTCGTGTAAACACCCGAACCCTCAAGGACGTGGTTGATCCAGTCGATATACTCTATTCGATTCGCTTGGCTTTCGAGTGAGACTCTTACGTCATTCAGCTCGCCGTTTAGTGCCGAAATACCGTCCTGACGTGCCTCCGTAAGCGCTCGCCGAGCCTCAGCTAGGTCACCGAACAGTTCGTCTTTCTGTGTTTTCGCTTTCTCCAGTTCCTTGCGCATCGTCTCCAATTCCTCTGAGACCCCGCGTAGCTCATGCATTTCCGAACGTATCTCGAAGAACTGGTCGACATCGACATCGATTTCCTCATGAATCTCGTCGGCAAGACGCGAGTGTTCTCGCTCCCGCTTCTTGTTGACTCGGTTCCATTCCTCTCGGACCTCACTAATTTCGGACTGAGCCTCAGCGACAGTTTCTTTTAGACTCTCCTGCAATTCTTCGATGTCGGCACGTAGATTCTCCACAATTGAATTGGCATCTTCCAACAGTTCTTGGTTAGGACCACTAGTTGGAGAGATCTCGTTGATGACATCTGTAAGGTCCATACTGCCCACTTTCTCATCGACTTCTTCGACTCCCTCAATCGCAGTAGCCAGGCTCGCACGCTCTTCTTCCCATTCTTCTTGGCCTTCGACGTACTCGTCAACACCCTTCTCACTCATCACCTCGATTTGTTCGCGGAGTGTTTCGTAGTGATGCGTTTTATCGATAAGTTGGTCGACTTCATTTTGAAGCGTCTGAACTTGGAGTGACTGATCCTTGATTTCCGCCTTGGTCTCTTCACGGTCCCTCTTGAGTTCTGCCAGATCAAAATAGGTGTCCAACAGTTCAAGCTGATTCGTCTCGTTCCGCGCGAGATTGATGAGTTCCCGTTGGCTGTGTATCTCTGCGTCAAAGAACTCCTGCCGAAAGCGGTCAATAGGGATTGAAAGTGGCTCCTCAGCAGTGCTTTCATCGTCGGAGACACGGTAGATTACGGGCGCAGAATTATATTCCCGAACAATCTCGTACTGATCGCCGGTGTTGCCCGTTAACCGGAGTCTTATGATACCATCGGGAGCAAGAGTCCATTTAATAAGTGCAGCACATTCAGCAGCGATATCTTCGGAACGAGGCTCGATATCTAACGCGTAACGAATATGCTCGAGCACAGATGATTTCCCTGTCCCCTTTCCACCAATGAGACTATTGAGATTCTTATTGAATTGTAGTTTCCGGGGCTCTAAGAACCCGTTTTCGACTTGAAGCGAATCTATGCTCATGTGCGTATTGAGTTGCCGCCGTACGGACACACGGGACTCAGGATCAGATAAAGCCATTCGAAATCCCTCAAATGTAGGAGCATCCATCTTGAGGTACGTACATCGTTCTCCAATGCTATCGAGGTTGTGTGCGTCAGATGAGCGAATGTGGGCGAATTCTGGGAACTGGTCAGCGGTGTCAAGAGATACGATCTCCAATGCTGCAACTTTATCGGAGTCGAACGTCCGCTGTCGAGTAGGATTGTTCCGGTTCGCGAGCTCATGATGGGCCCCAGCGTTCTGATCGATATGTGCAAGAATTGGGAGTCCACCAGCTTCCCGTACCGTATCGCAAATTGATGGAATTGTTGCGTCAGCAATGGCTGTCTCGGGATCGGTTCCTAATCCGATTTCATGCATGACTCCGCTTATGGCGGGTGCGTTATCTGGGGGAAAGATTGCGGTCATGTGGATCTGATTTTCGCCGCTTTGCCCCGTCGTAATCTCAACCCCAGGCAGCACAGTTACGGGTTCAGCCTCCGCGGCTTCAACTAATTCTTCGTAATAGCCATCCGTATTGTGATCAGTTATAGCGACAAGCTCGATGTTCTCTTCGACGAAACGTTCAATGAGATCACTTGGCTCGGCCTCATCATCTTGATAATCATATGATTCAGGTGTGTGAATATGAAGATCAGCTTTAATGAATCGCGCGCCCCCCGGCGTTTGACTTTCACTCATCAATAGACATTGATCTGAATATTAGATCATAAAATTTTGCATATGTAATTGCTCTCAACATTATTTGGACGGATCAGGTCTATTATTTGTTTATGCCACTTCAGTATTACTCTATCGTTTAAAATTCTGTAAGAATCTTTGTCCACCACTTCGCACACTAGCTCGTTTCTCTGACTGTAGGAATTCTGTAACAGTCTCGCCCAGCTGATCTGGAAGTAGATCTTGATCCTGAGTTGCAACACGTCGATGGAATTCGAAGCTATTCTCGTACCAGTAATGCGATTCAGAATGGTCTTGATAGAAATCCTTGGAAGACTCAAGGAGCGGCTGCAGATTAGCTACGTCGATAGAAGCTAGTTCTTTGAGAAGAAACATGAAATTGCTAGGAAAGTCAAATGATCGAGAGCTGCCATTCAAAATTTGGTCTAACTCGTCCTGAAGTAGATCAACGAGAGCAGCAGGACGAGCACTATAGATCTCCACGAATGCCTGAATGACCTCATCGTGGGCAGAAGGGTACCGTCCAAGCATGAAACGGTAGAGCTTCTCAACAACCTTCGATAGATCTATTTCAGAGTTGCACCCTTCAATCTCCAAATATGCTGGCGCATGGCCAATTTTCCGGTAACCGATACTGATAGCTGCCTTGAGTCGCCAATTAACCCCAAAGCCTGCCTCTTCAGCAAACTCCTCTAACTGATCAGCAAATTCAGCAGGAAGAAGATCAGGGCGAGAATATCCGATTGACGTCAGTGCGTAGATAAGCCACGCTTGCCGTTCATCGTATTCACCAAGTAATTCTCCAATTACAGGAACTGCATCGGCAACAAGCGCAGGACGCTGATAACCAATAGCACCAATTGCTTTTGCACAGTTCTTTGCAACTACCCAGTTGGAACTTCGTTTGTACTCTTTCCGGTCTAAATTCTGAATTAGAAACTCAATAGCATCTTCAGCAATATCAGGCGTGATCTCATGTAAGTATCCGGAATCAACAGGTGCTATAGTGAATTGATTCTGGTCAATATCCCTATCTGCCATCGATGAGGTCATTGGATCAGATCCACGCCATTGTGGTAGTTCTTGATCGCGGGGTCGTGTACTCAGCAGAAAAGCTAAGGAAAGCGCAGCTTCCCTTGCAGGCTGGACGAGTTCTCCATTAAGTTGCTCAGTGAGATCAGAAACAACCGTGTCTAATTCGCAAGCACGAGCACAGAGTGCGGCGTTCTGACGAAGGAGCATTGCTGCATTAGTACTGATTACATAGTCATCATGGTTCAAACACTCACTAACTGCAATAATGAGTATCTCTCGGAGACGGTCACTCTCGAAGCGACTCCTAGAAGCAACTTTCCTATTACGGTAATCGTCAAAAATAGTTGCTGGATCAGAAGAAGTGAGCAATGCCTCAGCAAGCGGGACAAACTCTTTTCCGTGAATATGGGCCACACCAGGGAGCATGAATGTTAATTATATCACCCAATTCCAACGGTCCGTATAGAAGTTCGGGTTATGGTAGCAGTTAACGAATTTTTAGAGGAGGTAGAATACGTGGCTGGAAAAGAACTGCTGTCAACGTATCACCCAGGCCGACAACGCTCTTGAGTGCATATGGACGGTTTCAGGCGAGGTCGGCGTACATAGACTGTACAACGCGAATGGGGGCCTCTGGGTTGGATTTTTTACTGATGGAACTGTAACTGATTTGTGAAACGACTGATTTCCGCGTTTGGAGCAGGGATCCTATTCCTCGCCACAATCATATGTGTCTTCCTTTATTTTGCCGCAGAAGGCCGTTTTGAGCCTGAATTTGTATCGTCAGTGGTTACGTCTATGTTAGTTCTCGTTACTGCAGTATCTGTCTTTTTGACGTTGTTACTCCTCAGAGAGAACCGAATTGCCAGAGAAAGGGAAATTGAGCCAGCGTTCAATATATCACTTGAATCAGTATTTGCTGGCGGGTCAAACTTCGTTATTGAGAATATCGGTAATGGTCCCGGACAGAATATTGAGGCAATCTTGACATTAGAGCCACAAGGGGACAAACTGATAGAAATAGAGCGAAAGAACATGCGTCCAGATGATACAGTGTTGGAATTACCCTCAATGGAGGAACCTACAGTTAGTATTGATGAGGGAGAAACAGTGAAGCTCGAGGGGACCTGCGAGAACATATTTGGAAAGAAAGTGGACATATACGACGAATCCAAGATAGACACCCTGAGAAGGGGATCGATGGATGACCTTCTCCGAGATGAAAGCGATAGACTGGAACGTAATTTAAAAAAGATAGAGAAATCGATTGAATCTCTTGGTGACGAAATAGTGTTGGATGAATTTGACTTGTTTATCAGAAGAGAAAATGGAGAAGTAATACTAGACTGTCTTGAGACACACGGAGGTCTCACAATAAGAGAACTCTCTAAGCAAATTGGAGTTCCTGCGTTCAAGTTATTCTCGACTATAGATTGGTTAGAGAACGCTGGATCAATAGAACGAGATGGAGACTGGGAACCAGATGCGATGATAAAACTCCAGAACTGATCCCAATTTACCCAGTCAAGCGGAGACTGCTGATTTGATGCGAGTACGCCAGCATGAGACGAGCCTGTTTCTCATCAACGCGCTGATGAACAGGGAATTGCGTTACTCGAAGCCGTCAGCGACAATTGTACTATCAAGTCCCAAGATGATATGTGTGTTAGGTGTGAATCGCGTATTTAATTCTCTTATACGCAAATTCGGAAAGTATGAGTGCTTAGAGTTCCAAGAGAATGGTATGCGGAGCCCGAAACTGCTTCCCCTAGCCTTACTCGCATTAAATGAAGAGGGGCAGATAGAGGGCATTACCCGTTTTCAGAAATTAGTCTTCATGGCTCAAATGGAAATAGACGATCTACAGACTCGTAAATATGAATTTGATAGCTACAAGTACGGCCCATTCTCCAAGGAACTTTATGACGACTTAGACCGGCTTGCTAGGAATGGGTATATTAATCGGTCAGTTGAGAAGACTGGTAATGAAAATGAAAAACACATCTACTCTATCACAGAGAAGGGGAGTGATTACATTTTTCAAATTTTAGAGCGAGATTCAACTCAGGATGATTTAGCAGTAGAGGACTTAAGACAGCTAAAAGAGGAATATAACGATATGCCGATACTCCAACTAATTCGATTAATCTATAATCAACACCCAGAATATGCTAAAGATAGTAAATTAGACGTATAATTAGGTCCCTTCACTGTGCTCAGCGTTAGTCTCACCTTCTAACTCCTGACGTAATTCCTCTTCAAGTTCTTCATCAGACTCTTTCTGATCCGACTTTTCTGCTGCTCTCGGTTCAATAGGTGCATAGCCAAGTTCTCTTAGCACTTCTAAATCAAGATCGTCGTTTAGGTCCTCAAAGATTCCAATATAGCACACTGCCTCCTCATGGATATATACATAATCTCCTAGACTGATAGCTGTCTTTTTATCATTGTTACCAGTATTCAGGAGCCTATAGGGCGAAGCTAGGATCAAATCGCGGGCTTGTACTGGCTGTCCTGCTCTCACGATAGTACCTTCAATCTCAGAATTATCACTAGTGAAAACTCGCACCCGAGAGTCAGAGTAAATATCATCAAAAGTATAATCCCAGATCTCCTTTCGAGTTTTATCCCGTCCGTTTGAGAACCGTCGATTTGCAACCCAGCTGCTCACTTCACCAAGGATAGCTGATATTACAATATGGCCAAGATACAGACCGATAATAAATGGGAGAGACGAAAATTGTATGTCAGTGAAATCAGGGAGTCTTCCAAGCCACCCAGCATAGAAACCATACAAGATTAAGAGAGAAAAAATGCTGATGCCAGCACTATAAACAATAGCATCAAGCCGCGAGTATTCTCCAATTCTATCTGCTCGGTATAAGAAAAGCTTCAATCCCAACAGCCCAGGAAGGAGAATAAGAAGGAGAAGAATCAAGTCTGTTGATAGAGCCGAGACATCAACCATGAGTCATACCAATCTGATGGTTGTCTTAGTGTTCATAGTTATTAAAGTATCTGTTCAAGAATTAGGTAGCAGCCACACTTGCTGTTAATCTATGCATTTCACCGAAACGATCGAGAGAAGTTCTCGAATTCGAACACCCGGATGAGTTCCTCTACAACGGAATGAAGGTCATCGTCGAACTACACGGCCGTTAGATTTGCTTGGTTCAGTAAAATTCTCGAAGGCCGCAAGCACGACCGGCTGCAGATCGACTTCTGCAATCGTGTCGTGCGTGTAGGTGTCCCGATCATACTTGATGAAGACCCATCGGAGGCCATTGGTCGCCATTCCGAGATTAGCTTCGAACTTGTCCTTCTCAAGCCAATTTTTGACCTGTCCGAGCCCATGTTTCGATTGATCCAGGCGTTTGTTGATCGGTTCAACCTCGATCAACAATCGCTTTGAATCGATGTCAGTGCACTCGTTCAGAGAGGCCGCATAGTCGGCCTGCTGGCCGCGTTGATCGGAGAGGTCCCCTGCTTCGAGTGAGAGTGTTGGATAGTTAAGCGCGTCAAAGAGCGGCTCAATGAGGACCTGCTGAGTGAGTGGCTCGGGGTCACTCCGTTCGACGGAATCAGCCTCCCGAAGGACACGGGAGGGGTTTCGGAGGAGTTTTTCCGATGAGATCATCGTCGTCAATTGCTCGCCGGAGTGAGCGAACGATCGCCTCGATCTCTTGGGCGAGCTGCGTCGTCGTTTCCTCGGTGACGCTCGTGTCGAATTCCTCGGCGACGAATTCGCTTTGTGTTGGGGTAGCAGATTGGGACATGAGATCCGATTGGGGCGTTATGCTCCGCTTGTCTCACCCACTCGGTATTAACGATTCGGTAGTGCTATTATGCGTTTTCAGAACAAGATCATTACGACAATCGAGAATCTTATCATTCGAAATCGACCGTTATCCCGTATCGAACTCAGTCTAATAGAGCTGCGATCAATACTGGATTACTTGATATTTAGACGGGGCCAATATCCTCTTCAACCATATCGTAAAGATAATCCTCAAGGTTACGGGCAAACTGACGGACTGCCGGACTAAGACTCTCGTCGTCTTTCCATCCTTGAATGAGTTCAAATTGACGTGAATACGGTTCCTCAGTAGCCGGGACAATCCGGCCACCTGTCGAATTGATAATTACATCGTAAACTGCTGACTGGGCACGATCATTTCGCCGAATATTATCTATCCCTCTATCCATACACGCTCTCAGAAGCCGGTCAATGTCTTCATTCAGTGGAGCTGAGTCGCAGTAATGCAGAATTCGAATTATTTCATCCTCAGAGTAGTTCTCGATATTATCAATGAATCGTTTCACGATCTCAGCAGTCGGGAAAACAGCAAACAAGCCACCATAGATACTCCATTCATCTGGATCAACGATCAGCCTAACTACTGTCTCTACCGCCTTTGAATATTGCGTACCATTACGCATTCGTGACTTGTTAAGCGAAAAGTCGTGGGGGAATAAGCCTATCCTCCTCTCACAGTACTCGACTCTTTTGCGACAAAAATCGACAAAAGCCTTGGGATTCCGTTCCGCATTCTCCGAGATGATCATCCTCAAACCATATGGCTCATTCAAACTCTGGAGCGTCTCTGCCGCTGACAATATTTCGATCAGTAAGGATTCCGATACAGTCTGTAATTCTTCATCATCATGTACCGGAAGCACGCGTAGAACAGATTTGAGCAGTTTTGGGGTAACTTCGTCTGAAGCAGCGAGAACCTCCACCAGTTTACTTTCAGTCCAATTCTGGTTGTCCTCCCATTCACCATGGACGCACCTTGCTAGTTGAATGGCTTCATCTTCCGTATATGGGGCCGTATCCTCTAACAATCCTTCATAGGTACCGATGGCAAATGCCCGATCGGAAACCAGCAGCTGCCTAATCGCAGCACAGGCCTCAGATACAATATTCTGGTCAACTGCTTCTTCGGCAATTCGCTTTGCTTTCTCTGGAGATGAGATACTCATACCAGTTATGATAGATACTCTGCATGGTTTGAGCGCGTCAGGAGTTTCTTCAAGAATTTGCTCTCCCATCTCGGGTTTCAGCTTGCCAAGTAATCGGAAGAAATGATTATATGTTGAACTGGAATGGTCCAGCACTTCCTTGAACCGCTCAATTTCAGCATCCCACGGCGAATCAATCGTTTCAATATAACCCGTTATCTGATCCTCTTGCTCCTCCAATCCTCGAATTGGCGGGTTCATCCGCCGCATCTGCTGGTACAGTTCATTGTTTGAATATGCATCCTGGAGTGCAACTGCACTTGCTTCTATCTCCAAACCTTCTATGTTCCGGGTAGTTAGAGAGTTAAGCTGCTGGAGACAATCTAAGTCTCTACTGAACCAAGCATAGGTCGTGGCTGAGCGGTAAATTAGAGCCAGTTCGTCTCGATTGATCAGCTCTCCTATCTTCCCCTTATATCTGACTTGAGAAGTGCAGAAATGAGTTATTTTTTCGGCTGTATTCTTCCTGAGTTGCCGCGAATCCGATTTCCAGATAAGTTCGAACAAAATCTTGACTCCTTCGACTCGAATCTGCTTCCGTTGCTCAGAAAGAGGTAATGGACCTCGCTGGAACCAGAATCTGTGCCTCTCTGCTGGATCTTGAAAATGGTCCTCTATTTGCTCACGAGAGAGGTTACCAATAACTTCAACCAGCTCGATCCTGAGCTCAACATCTAATCCTGACCGTAGATAATCCTCAAGTACAGAGAGTAATTTGAGCTGGGCTTCAGGATGTTTCTCTGTACTCGGCTCAATTTCCTGCCGAATATATTGGAAAACTTTGTTTCTAACCGCGGATCCAGGATAGTCTCGGGCAATCGCAATCAGAAGAGAGGTAGTATCTTCGGGACGTTGCAATAAGGTATGCCAGAGTATCGTTATACAGCGAAGCAGAAAATTCCCTGCAGGAGTTGGGTCCTCCAATAAACCTGGTATCCAAATTTCATCTTCCTCATCGGCGTCATTAGGCAATTCTTCTTCCATAAATGTAGTGACAAGCTCCAGAGCGAGATCTGGTTGATTGTAACCCAGATTTTCAAAGTAAGATAAGATCCGAGCCCGCTCTGTGATTGGTGTTTTCTCTACAGATTCAATGTACTTCCCAACAATCTTATCCAGAATCTGTTCTGCTTCCCGGCAATCGTATCTTCCCGCTATTCGAATTAGAGTATCAACCAAGGATTTTTCAGAGTGATCAGAGAATGAATCATAAATATTTTCTTTGAAATTAAATGAGGATTCGTCAAAGAATATTTTATAGGCTATATGCGTTCTAAGAGCGAGTGGCTGAATCTGTAGCCGGCCGTTGTTATCTTCGACGATACCAGCAGAACGCACAATTCGGCGGTATTGTCGCTCCTCAGATTCGTCTAATGAAAGTACACCAACGAACTCCTCCATGAGGTTGTCATTGTTTGTGTTAAGGTGTCCAATAGTAGCGAGGTAGCCGATATACTGCTCTAGAGTAGACCGGTCAAGACTGGTGTGTGATGCATATCGCTCAAGATCATCGAAGTTTTGATCAAAAGCGAGTCCAAATACATCTTGTTGCGATGTGGGACCCAAATCATCCAATTCGTCTGAGAGTACCCATTTGGCCAATTGATGAATGAGTAGGACATTCCCTTCGCTATTGCTAGTGACCCAGCGCCAGGTATTGGAATTTTGAATTCCGTATTCATTTTGTAGAAGGTCTTGAATATCATTCGCACCTAGTGGCCCCAATTTCACCTGTTCTGTTGCTAAGCCAGAGCGTGTAGCCTCTCTTTGTCTAGTTTCTACAAACCAAGGCTGTTCTGTAAAGAGAAGCTTAATCTCATTTTCTTTTTCCTCTACGATACGGCACAGAAGCTCGATCTTTTCCGAGTCCCGAGCATCATCCAAAAGGAACAATAAATTCTCTTCTTTGTCAAAATCGATCTCGGATAGACCACGTTCAATATCAGCTAATGGGTTAACTGAGTAAACAGTCCAACTCGAATCCGAGGATTGAATCCTCAGGGCCGCTTCAAAGGCCAGCCGAGTTTTTCCAATTCCAGAAGGACCTCCTATAATCAATGCGTCATACCTCGAATTTACGAAGTCTGTTATTTTATCAAATTCTTTCTCTCTATTGTAAAACGAGCTAGTATGTTTTCGTCCTCCGATAGTACCCCGACCGAATCTTTTCTCAATAGGTGTGAAAGCAGTGTACAGTTGTTCATTGAGATCTCGACTTGCTACTTTTTCGAGAGAGAACAGGATCTCTTCTTGTGTTTCTCCAAGTTGAAGTGCGTAGTCGAATATTCGCTGATTATACGCAATAAGTAGTTTAAACGCCAGATCATCGTCTTCAGCTATTTTCTGCTGGAGTATGTTCAGAAACTGTGTCGCTAACTCCTCCTCGGAGATATCAAGCTCCGGGTCCAGCATGTTACTATCAACCGATGCGAGGATGTCATTGAGATCAAGGAATTCCCCACCGTCTTGAAAATGATTAATTCGATCTGTGATTTCCTCAGAGTCAAAAAGGGCAGGAAGAGTCTTAGGATCTAATTCAGGATATTGTTTGGCAGTCTCCTGTGCTGCTTCCTCAATTTTCTCGTCTAAGAACGTAAGCTCCGAATACTTGTTGCGAGCAGCAGTGGTTACTTTCGATGTAGCATAGGATGCGACCTCAGAGGCGAGGGTCGAAACAGCAAACGCAGTAATCGGATCAGGCATGTCAGAAAGGTTCTGTAGCAAAGAGCATGAATCTTAGCCAGCTGAAAATTTACAGAAAGTGGATTGCTACATATTCAATTCGTTAATACAGGGGAGATGCTTTTCTTACGTCTCATCCCAGTCTACCTGTAGGTAGATATTCATCTTCGGATGCGCGTCACCAGGATATACCATAAGAAATCGATTAGCGTTGACCCCGGTTCTTGAGATAGACATCGGCGAACTCCCGACGGATCGACTCGGGAGCATCGTCAAGATAAGATGGAAGCGTAATTGAGGCACTGGTGTTTTTGGTCCTAGTCGGCGCACCCAGCAAATACTGTCCATGGATAAACTCGAATGGGCCGTCGACTCAGCCGGCGGAACAACCTTCGAGAAGATCGCCGGCGAAATTCTTCGGAACGAAGGCTATGACGTTCACGAAAGCGGTGTCATCGGAACCGACGGCGGTTGGGACACTCGCATCGAAATCAACGGCCGGAAGGGAATCGGCCATGCTAGCGTCGATGACAACTGGCGTGGGAAGCTACGGGACGACGCTAAGAGCGTTGAGGAACTCGAGAAGGAGCAGGGCGAGTCTTTCGACCTCTTGGTGTTCGTGACAAACCAGCGCGTGACCGGTCAGCAAGAACTGAATATGGAGGCAGAGATTAAAGAGGAGTACGGCTGGGACTTGAAGATCCTGCACCGGCGGCATATCATCGGTATCACCGGCCACGAACGACCGGACCTTGCTGAACGGCATTTCGGCTTCAATCCAAAGCGGAACGACGACCATCTGGACCAAATCATCGAATTGCGTGACGAACGCCTGGATTTGATTACAGACCGTGAAGACGTGGCAAGTGATCTAGAGGGCGGCCCGACAGCTGTCGTTCACCTAATACCGAATGGCGTGTTCAGCGGGAACTACGTCCAACGCTCCGATGACCTCCCCGGACTATCCCAGATGGGGAAGCTGAACGTCCATCCTGGCACCGAGACTGTAGGGAAGGGGAAGCTGAACGCAGAAGGACGGATGCAACAATCGTATAGGTCCTACACGTACCTTCGAAAGGACGGTTTGTATGAAGCAGTAGATACATGGGTGTTCCGCGAGAGTGAGGATAGCGGCCTACTATTGAACAATGCTCGGGATGCTAAGGAATCGCTGGATTGCAAGATAGGTATCACGGTACAGGCCGGGATTCGGGCATTGAAAGAGATGGGTGTGACTGGCACCGTGTTCTGCTTCATCAGCCTACTAGATGCCGAAGGTGCGACCATCGACTACGAATCCCGGATATCGGGTCCGGCTATGCAGCAGCCATTGCGGACGGATCGGTACACGACCGACCTAGCTGAAATCCCATTAGCGGAAGCCGACGTGACCGACTCATTACGTGACCCGCTTACGGAGATCTGGCAGGAACTCAGATGGAACAGCAACCTCCACTACGACGAAGATGGGAATTGGAAGGGACCAATTGTGCAATTCGTCGATATCGGCCAATTTCCTGCCGAGGACTGAAGAGCCGCGAATTCAATCATTTAAGCGTTAGACATTGTTTAGAACTTACAGCGTACGACCACGATCCGGCGGTGTCCCTTTTGGCGACTGGTGGCCCAAGAACATCTGAATCAGGTCCCGAATAGAATCCCCGTGCCCAAGCTCAGAGAGCAGTGACCGATTCGAGTCATAGCGAAGGAGCTCGGTCCTGATCCCCTCCTGTTCCGGAGGATCCCACGGATACGGTCGATCAGCTGGGAGCTCCTCTCGATAATCCTCTTCCAAAAACGTCGCGACTGTTCGAGATGCAATCTGACGAAGATAACTGAAATCGGTGTAACGGGCTCCATCCGCCTTCATCGTAGCGAGAACCAGGTCCTTTGTATCGAACCGTGTTGCATCGAGTATCTGTGCAATTACCCATGGCCGGGCCCACTCATTCCCGTAGACGAGAGACAGGTTCGAAGAGTCCGACACAAGGATCTTGTTTAGAATGACACGCGGTGTTCCATTCTGAAAGCCGATGATGAATGGATAACCACGTAGATAGGCGTCCTCGCGTTCTCGGTACATCTGGATCGGGAGAGCACCAATCCACTGCTCATCAGTTGCAATGCCGCTCCATGCGTCCTGTGTGGTCAGAGAAGTTGAGACCTCACCTCGAGCTGCAGAGAATCGTCGCGAGGCCTCTACTACCGCCTGGGGAATAGTCTCGGGGATAGGCTGATCACTGGTGTACTCATCAAATGCCTTTCCTTGGTGAAACTTTGCTTTGTGTAGCTGCACGGCCAGAATTGTTTGCACGTCCTGGCTATCAATCTCATCAGCAGTTTTGATTTGGTCCCGGTACTGTTCTCGGAGTGGTTTATCTCCCATAGTCCACACTTCTATTTGGAGGAGAGTCAGATAGCGATTGCCGGAATCAACAACTCGACGCCGTCTGCTGAATTCGTTTTCTCATTTAAGTCTTGTTTATATAGTCGTGAAACAGAACTATCTATGCCCAAGGTACACGATTCTATCTCTCTGACGGATTATGATGGACCTCGACGAACTCAAAAAATGGAGTGAGCGGTACGACGCGAATTACGACCCGGCCCTCAAAGAGATTGAGGAGACACTTACCACAGCCCTCGGAGAGCAGCACACCAGCTTGAGAAGGTAATGCAGTGGAAGGCAAATTGCATACTCAATCGTACGTATAATCGAAATCCTCAAACAGGATTCTGAACTCGTCACGTAACTCCTCTACATCATCTAACTCACGATTGTTGCCATACCACCACCGACGAATGAGATAGACTGGTCCAGCAACCAACCCACCTAGAGGGATAATAGAACCGAGAATATATTTCCATGTATCTGGACGCCAATCAGCTGTATACTCTGGCGCAACCTTTGAATCCATAAAAATCGCAATCGGTAACAATGGCCAGCAGATTAGCGCTCCAAATGCCATTAGGTCGTCTAGTACCCCTCCATTCAACGATCCTGAAATAAAAAATAGCAATATCCAATAACCGGTTGCAGCGACAATCGCCTTCCACCAGCGGGTTCTTGGAGGACTCTCAAACAAGATCCGATCAAGGCCTCGAATCCCCTCTTTACTGTTGTACCCCGTCTGCACCTTTTCCTTGTATTCCTGCAGTCGAGTTCTTTCTTCAGACAGCTCCGCGTACTGGCTCCGACCCGCTGAATCGGATGAAACAGCGGTAGGAGACTCTGCTAAATCAGAAGAAATTGATTCGGAGGAATACGACGAATCAAAAGATTGGTCACCAATTCTACTCTCTACAGAGATATACCGATCAACCAAATCATAGCTATCGGTGTTCTTAATCAGGGAAACAAGCGCATCACCATCGATCAATTTCAGATTATGGTCCCTCTCTTCCTGGCGTGCTTGCTTACTGAATGGGCCCGATGAAACTACAATCGCACCGTCCACGCCAGGACGGTGTTGAAGACTGACATACTCTCGAACATCAGGTCCTCCGAGAGTACCGCTATAGCACTTTGCTTGAATCAACCACTTCTGTGGAAACGGATCATCCCGTTCGGCAACGACATCTACACCACGATCGACTGACTGCTGTTTTACCTCAGCATGCCAGCCTTGCCGCTCCCAAAGATCTGCGATTAAGTGCTCGAAATCATAGTCGTCCATCCCTTGGAGCTGAGATTTCAGTTGTTCATCTGAAAGCGATTGAGAGGAAGCACCACCCATATCTCTGAGTGTTATCTTCACCCCTAATAACCAATTCGGGATATGTATCGGCTTTCAGACAATCCATCTTGATTGAGAGTCTGATAGAATCCAACGCACTACTATTGTGCAGCTCGTTCAGCGTCCGCGAGTCGAACTCAAAATAGAACTACTTAGGACGAGGCGTTCGTGTCTCAGAGGATTCGTTGGCAGCTTTCATACCAACGGTCACGCCATCTGCAATTACCTTATAGAGGATTCCCATCATTCCGGCATAAAACGCAAGAAAACTCGCAAGAGCGAGGAGTGCACCAATTAGTGAGAAAACAATGTTATCGATACCACCAATGGCAATCCCGATAAGGAGGCCAAGTCCAGTCGCAAGACCAATGACGAAGATATAGACAATCAAATCGAGACCATACCGTACCCCATCGATGACGTTGACTGTTGCCATAGCAGTAGTGTAGTTTGTTACCACCTCAATAGATTCTTTGGTCTTGTCAAACAGGATCTTGAGATCGATTTAGGCATGGAGCACTCAATGAGAATGAGAGGACCGAAAAATCCTCAGGAAAACTCCCGCTTGAGTGCTTCCTCTGCGATCTCGAGGTCCAATAGATCGGACCCATAGAACACAGACAACGACAGTTCCCGATCCGCAGCCGCATACTCCTCTTGCCAGAGTTCTGCCAGCCGAACGAAATCGGCCGCTTTCACTAACCGAATATCGATACCACCGACCTGTATCTCGAGCTTGTTCGCGTTCGTTCAGGCCGTCTCAGTAAAGTCGGGTGCAATAATCAGAAACCACTCAACAGTATGCTGCTGGCTCTTCGTATCGATGTAGTTCTTGATCTTGCTCTGAGTATCACTGTCCAGCTTAAATTCTCCCCGTCGTCGTTTGTTATCCCAGAGAAGCCACTTTCCTTCTGTTCGGTCTCGCTATCAGCAATGATCCCATTGGCATGTTGGCCCAGTAGCGACATCTATCTATTTCACATCACTACCGTACAATTATTTATAGGTCTGCCAAGATATCACACAGAGGCATGAAAACGATCACACGAGAAGAATCGGGTGTCTTCGAGTTCGGTCGAGACATGGAACCGGTCATCACTGTTGATCCAGGGGAGAGTTTCAAGATCGAGACATGGGATCCATTTAAGGGACAACTCTTTGAGCATAGACTCGGCGACTTTACTACCGAAGACATTCCGGTCATGAATTCGCCTCCGCCGGGATTCGACGCTAACCCCGTCAGCGGTCCTGTGTATGTCAACGGTGTCGAAAGTGGTGATACGATTGCAGTCCATGTCGAAGAGATCCGACCACAACGGGGATTCACGACGACGCTCGAGAACTTAGGAAATCTTCCTGGAAAAGAAGGATGGGACGATTGCAAAATAAATCGCGCTCATGAGATCGAACTTGAACCAGGACCAAGCGGAACGACTGCTGATGGCACTGCTCGGTTCGAGATTAATAACCACGATTGGGAGTGGGAACTTAATCCCCATATCGGGACAATAGTGACAGCGCCCGGACGCACCGTCCAAGAACCTCTCACGACACAGGGCCCTTGGGGAGGAAATATGGATGTTCGCGATCTTGCTCAAGGAAGTACGGTCTATCTCAACTCGTACAACGATGGGGGCTTACTCTTCGCTGGTGACGTGCATGCTTCGCAAAGTGATTCCGAATATACCGGCATTGCTGTTGAAACCTGGTCAGAGATCGTACTGAGCGTTGAAGTAGTCGATGAGGAAGTACCCGGAATTTTCCGAATTGAAGACGAAGACCATATTATCCACGTTGATTCTTCCCAGAACGCTGGTAATCCCTGGGCTGCTCTCGATAACTGCTTTATCGCGATGATGAACGAACTGGTGACTAATCACGGATTCAGCGAACGTGAGGCCTATATCCAGATGAGTGTCAACCCCGGTATTACAGCTCGAACCTACCAATTTATTCGCCCCAAATTCTTCACTGTTGGAGTGAAACTCAATAAAGAGATACTTGAGCAATTCTCAGAGTAATCGGCCTCAACTCACTTCAGAACATATTCTAGCCCGATGCAATCATTGAGTAACTACGACAGTACCCTCACAACCCAAGCTCTTCCCGGACATCGGCCTCAGTGAGAATCCCACTCTCAACGAAAAAGTCCTGCAGTCCAACACCCTGATACCCACCAGGACCAAGCCGAAACTCCGGATCTCGAAGCGAATTCTCAAGCAGTTCAATAACGGCGTTAGCCTCAAGCAACCGGACCTCCCGAATCGGTGTCCGGATCTTCAGGCCTCGGATTGCTTCGCGAGCCGCATCAACGAACAAGTCCAAGATAACAGCGAGGACAACTAGTAGGTCGTCCCTTTGTCAGCAGGTGCTATTATTGAACTTTCGATGTTTCCTTTTACCTTTGCGCTTGTCTGTACGTTCGTCCTTGTGTTTACCTTTATTCTTCTTGCGTTTCTCCTCGGTTGTGTCATCGTTATCATAGTCACGATCGTCTTCTTGTTCATTATCGTCCTGTCCGTCTTCTTCGCCAGCACCGTGATCAGGCTCCTTCGTTTCAGTCTGATTATCTTCGATAGTGATGTTCTCCGAGTCCTCACTAACGAAGATCGGTCCCTCCGTGTTCCCGGTAATGGTGTTGCCAAGTATCTGGCTGTTAGTGGACCGTTCGATATAGACACCGTAGCCAGCATTTTCAGTGATAGCATTATTCTGAACATCCCAATCCGAGGAGAAGAGGATATAGAGTCCGTGATTTCCGTTGTGTGATATTTCGGTATCGGTAATTGCCACATCATAGGCATCCGATGAATCGATCCCATACTCCTCGTTTTCGGCGATAATGCAATCCTCAATGGTGCCGCCACCGAGGAAAATGCCGACGCCCGTTTGATTCCGTGAGACAGTCGTATCTGTTAGATTAAGGTAGCTAGCCGAGATCCCATCCCCGGTATTGTTATCGATAGTCGAGTCTGTAAGGCTCACCCCAGACCGAACCGAGCTGATTCCGTACCCGTTCTCAGTAATCGTAACGTCTTTGCCGATCAGTTCGGCGTTGTCGTAATAGGAGATTGCGCGATCACACTCCGTGATTGTCACGTTTTCGAGCGTCAAGGCACCAGCAATTTCGAAATAAATCGCTTGAGTAACGTTGCGAATTGTGAGATCTCGCACTGTAACAGGCTCGCTATGATATTCTTGAGCGAGGATCGCGGTTCCATATCCACGTCCTGCTATCTCATGGCCTTGTCCGTCGATAATAATTTCGCTCTCATCAGTAGCAGAGTCTGTATCTATCTCGATAAATGGATCAAAGTCATAGTTGTTCTCGGGCTCCTCGCTTACCTCATGTTCAAGATTGTCTTCAAGAACATAGATTCCTGACTCGGTGATCGTAGTTGGCTCTGTGATAACAGTCACATCCTCATCCGGTTCTTGGGCTGCAGCTGATCCAAATACTCCAGATCCAGTAATACCAGTCAATCCAACTAGTGACGTTTTCAATAATCGTCGTCGCGTAGTTCTATTATCGAAGTAGCGATTTTGCATGCACTATCGACTATAATTGCGAATTTAGGTAAACATATTGTTAAATATCTGTGGGATAAATGAATATATCAAATCTGAAAACCGGAAAGATAGTGGAGAGGCCATCAAATCCCACTACTCGATCGAACGCGGCTCATTGATTTAACGATGTAGATCAAAACCAGTTGCCTTCACAAATTTGTCACGACAGAGAACCGACCTCAATTTACAACTCCTTCCGCTCAGAAGCCGACTCACCACTATTGCGTAGATCACTCAGTGTCCGTGATTCGAACTCGGGATGACACCAGTACTGGTACCCATTCAACGCCTTCTCATGAGGCCGATCGACAAGCTGATTGAGAATCTCCTTAGACACACCCGTAAACGAATATTCCTCCCCATCATACAACCACTCAACATTGTTCGATCGACCGGTCTGACCTGTTACTTGCGCCTGCCAGAACTCCGCCGGCGGATCGATCTGCCACTCCTCTCGGGGCGGCTTTTGTGCCGAACAGAACTCAACGATATCCCCTTCAACGAGTACCCTACTTTCTAGTAAGACATGGATCGCAGCACGCCGGCGGTCACTCTGCTGCTGGCGCTCTTGTTTCTCGCGCCGACGAGCCATGTACTCCTCGGCCTCTGGAACGGGGATTACCTGCTGGCTGTTGAGCAATATACGCCCATTATCTTTGTAGGCCTCAACTCGGATACAGGCGATCTCCATTCCATACTCCTCAATCAACCACGTCACGGGAGCCGTAATCTCGATCCCGAAGCTCCCGGCGAGCAGAATAATTCGCGGCTTGTCGTCAAGATCAAAGTCGGCCCATCCTTCACTCGTTATCTCAATGTCAGTGTCGACAGAATCATCGAGGAATGAAGCGAACTGCTCACCAACTTCCTCAGGGGAGAGTTCCTCCTCACGTCGGCTGTTCCAAAACTGTCGGTAGTCGCTCTGGATATCCTCTGCCGTGAGTGTTGCACAGTAGCTTGCGTACTTGATCGCCTGAAGGTCAGTCGTCTCATCAGCTCGATCGCGTTTCAACTCGATCACAACGAGTTGGCCCGACGTATCTAACGCAAGGACATCAAGTCGGTTGCGAGTCTGTTCGAAGTTTTGGTACTCAGAGGCAATAATGAGAAGCTCCTCTCCAAGGATTCGCGGTTCTTCAATCACCCATTCTTGGAGGTCCTGGCGTTCGAGCAAGCCCAGATCCGAGAATGATTGTCCGTGGAGCCGGTTGAGTTCCTTGCTGTCAGCATCGATGGAAAAGATCATACCGCCCGATCTGGTCTCAGGTACAAAAGACGCACCGATACCGAGAAGCCGCTGCAATAGCTGACTATCCGCGACTCCTCACTGAACTCCGTAACTGAGACCCAGGCGAGTTCGATCTCCGGACTATCGAGAAGACGTACTATCACCAGTATCGAGCCACACATAGTGTTGGCCGTTGGTACGGAACCGAGCCTCTAGTGAGAACAAACGGGTTTCCTCATTCCAGAAGTGACTCACCTTGTGCAACGTCGGTGCTAAAACCACGCTGTTGCACAAGGCACCACTGAAACAGAACGACGGAGTTAAATCGCGCCACTCTGTACCACGGTTGTCGACGGAGTACCTGCCGTCGACAGAGATTGCTGTCGGCCCTCGCCCAGTGGGCCGATTTCCACGTGTATTCTTACTCGATCACTGCCCACGTTCGACTACCAACCCAGATCCTCCGAGAGTTTATCCCGGAAGACGGACCCACCCAAGCGTATGGCCGCCGGAACCCCCGATGAATGGCTGTTCGAAGACTGGCAACTGATCGCTCGCGCACTCACCGCCGCAACACACGAGGACTGTCGGTGCTACGAGTGTGATACAATCGACGCCTTACTCGGCGACATTGCTCACTACTGGGACCTCAACGACCGCGAACTGGCCCAACTACTGCACTGACAGCGAATCGCGAGAAGCTGCCGGAGGCTTCGTTCCAATCAGATCCGCTACACCCAGCGATAGACTGATACGCCATATCGAACCAACCCCATAGTAGTGGAAGACATTCCTCAACCAGCCTCGGTCCCCTACGTCCCAGGCGACGAAGTTCGGATCTATCTCGATCCAGCTGACCCGGATGCCCATACCCACGGCACGGTCTGTGGAGTCGTCGACGTGCTGACCGACGATCTCGACGTCCAAACGGATCGGCCGACGGATGCCTACTCCTACAGACTCAAAGAACTCGAGACCGGCGAGCCGCTTCCGCTTGCCTTTCGCCACCAGGACCTCGTGCCCGCCGAGAATATCCAGTAAACCACGATCCTAGCCGACCACAAACCATCATACTCCAAGCGCCCTTGTGCAACACGCTCCAATAGATAGCCGACTTGTTGCACAAGGCTATAAACCGATCACCGAGCACCGAGAAGACTACTCCTCGCCGTCAACCTCAAGCACCGCCAACTGAACCTAGTTTACCCACTTATTCCGGTACCTCGCCCATGGAGAAGAGCTGAAGGCCACGTATTCAAACCATAGAGAACCACTCCCCCCTTGGACCTGCCACCGAAAAAATCAGCCCACCTATTAATTACCTTTTTCACACATATGCATAAAAGACGATGTCCGACGCCACTGATGAGATGATCGGCCGGGTTGTTCGCACCGTCGAATACAACACCGGCAACGACGGCTCCGAGGCGATCAGCGCCGCCCAAATCCGCGTTCATCTCTGTGCGAACAGTACCTACCCCGTCGAAGCGGTCAACCAAGCGATCGCCACAGCACTCGAACGCGGTGATCTCGTCGAACAGAACGGTAACTACGCTCCCGCGAGTCCGGACACCTATCGCAAGTACCTGTAGAGGCCTCCGATTCAATAGGCGTCTTTTCGAAAGCACGAGCAACCACAGCCAGGCATAATTAACTACCTTGTGCAACAATCACCGTTCAGGAGCTACCGATGTTGCACAAGGTTCTGACACAGCCAGTCACTGCAAATCATTCGCGCTCGTTGAAAGGTTACGAACATAGACCTCCGCGCCACCTTTATATCACGCTACACCATAGCACAATTGCTGGCGGAGTACCTGCCGCCGGTTGAAATCGCTATCGGCCCCCTCAGGCCGATTCGTCGTTCCACAGAACATAACTTGAGATCCCACCAGCGGAGCCTACAATCGACCGACTGGACAGGCATAACGATCCTGTAGCCCGGCCAAGAGTTTATACCACAAGACGGGCCCACACAGCGTGATGACCCTCAAACTTGGCGACCGTGTCCGTATCGATATCCCGGACGAACTCGATCCCGACTTTAACCTGCACGGCGAGCACGCGATCGTCCTTGACAACGACCCCGGTCGGTGTACATGCGGGTGTGAGGTCCTCTATGAGGTCGCGCTTGAAACCCAAGATCTCTCGATCGACATGCACCCCTGGGATCTTCGTCCTCCAATTGAGCCAATGCCACCCATCGAATCGCTCTCGGCAGAGAACAGGAGGGAGATCGACGTACCGCTCGTGAGGTATCCGTGTGAACAAAACTGACGACTGGTTAGGAATTCGGTTGTCTCGTCCAAAACCGGCCGCTCATCAGTTATGAGCACGTTTCGCCGCTGATCCCTCTAAGTGAAATGGAGTCGATTTCCAAGCAGTTATTTAGGATGACAGTCACGCTCAAGAGGATGTCAGAGGCACAATCGGCACCAGAGACTGAACAGCGCACCGCACACGAGTTAACCGCGTTCCAGCAAAACATCCTGACCGTCCTTGCTGAGGAACCCCAGTACGGCCTTGCCATCAAACGCGAACTCGAGAGCTACTACGACACTGAAGTCAATCACGGCCGACTATACCCCAACCTCGACGAACTCGTCGAGCGCGGGCTCGTCGCAAAAAGCGCAATTGACAAACGCACGAACCAGTACGAACTGACCAAGGAGGGCTACGATCTCCTCCTCGGTGAGCTCGAGTGGCGAGCGTCGAAGCTCATCACCGACGGCGATCGGGCCAGCGATATCGAAGCGCTCGTCGAGTAGTCTGCGTCCGAACGTAGAGAGGGGAGCACCGCTGGTCGGACGAAAAAGTGCCGTCGCTATTTTCGTCGGCGTGCGTCGATCCGAGTGTTAAATCAGACACTCTCGTAGCGTATACCATGCAATAAGTTGACAAGGATTGTGGGCAATCTAGAGATATGTACGACCTCACCGGCTTCCAGAGGGATTTACTCTACGTCATCGATGGGTTAGACGATCCACATGGCCTTGGACTCAAAGACGAACTCGAAGGCTACTATGACAAAAAGATCCATCACGGGCGGCTGTACCCGAATCTCGATACGCTCGTCAACAAGGGGCTCGTCGAAAAATCACAGCTGGACCGTCGAACGAACGTCTACAAACTCACGGCGCGTGGCCAGCGAGAACTCGACGCGCGTCGCGAGTGGGAACAGCAGTACCTCCACGACACGCTGAAAGCAGCCTAACCACGGGCGATCACTCCGAGAAAGGTTACCCGGTCGCAGACTCCGTCTCGTCGCTGACGATCACTGCAAGCTGATCCATCCGCGCCTGATCGTACGCGGTGAGGTCGTATCGATTCCGATTACTTCGATGGGCATGCACCCGGAGGATTCCGAGATCGGCAATCGTACTCAGGAGTTGGCCGAGGATCTGTGGCGGGAACGGCGGATCGTCCCACATCGCATACAGCTGTTTGGCCGAGGCGTAGTTCCGGGTTGACTGTTCGAGTGTCTGTCTGAGGTCCTCTAGGTGGCGTTCGAGCAGGCCGTAGCGCCGAGGATCCTCATCGCGAAGCGCCTCAAATTGCTCAGGGAGGGAGGGACCTGTAGACCGATTCATCGACATCGTCTAGAGAGAGAACGGAGACACGCAGCAAAGAACACGCTGTAGCAGACATATTTGCCGAAATAAGTTCCGTAGAACTACGTGTCGTCGCCTACAGAGGACAACTATCAATGATTTCGATTCCAGACCGTCTTCAAGCGCTCATTACGTCTCGCCCAACCGAAACAGAGGGACGAATGCAGATCGAGCTTCCGAAAGAGTTGGTCGATCAAGCGGCGGTCGATCCAGGAGCAGTCTATCAGGTCGCCGTGCTTCCAGCTGAGACCAAGGACACAGCTGATGACGGCCACGACACAGCATCATCCGCTGACGCTTCCGCTCCGTCATCGACGGCAGATCAGCCGGAACCACCGGTCGAAGAAGGCGAGATTCGAACGGTAACGATCGATACGCTCGGCGATCAAGGAGATGGGATTACCCGTGTTGAACGAGGGTTCGTCGTGATCGTCGCGGACGCTAAACCCGATGAGGAAGTGACGGTCGAAATTGACACTGTCCAGTCGAACGTCGCCTTTGCGAGCATCGTCGAACAAGAGGAGAGTTGAGGATACTTCCGCAAGCAGAAAAGAAGCGAAAACAATCCCTCCTTCACTGTCAACACAGACGTCGACTCCTCCTACGCGACGTCCTATCTCACCACGGTACGTACGCAACACGTACTGCGTACCATGGCGAGAGAAGCATCTGAACGCTTATTGAAGACAAAACCATAGAACGAGCCACACGATGGCTTCTCTTCACAAAGCAACTGCCGACGTTGACGTCGGAAACATCGGCGGTATCGACTCCACAACTCTCGATTTCACACCCGGCGTCACTATCCTTACCGGCAGAAACGCGACCAATCGAACATCCTTCCTTCAAGCACTGATGGCCGCTCTCGGCAGCGACCGAGCCTCACTCAAAGGTGATGCCGACCAGGGGTCCGTTACCCTCGATCTCGATGGAGAGACCTACACTCGCGAACTAACGCGCACAAACGACGGCGTTGCATTCGCCGGTGATCCTTATCTCGAGGAGCCACAATTAGCCGAGCTCTTCGCCTTCTTGCTTGAATCCAATCCCGCTCGACGGGCCGTCGTCCGCAATGATGACCTTCGTGAACTCATTCTTCGGCCCGTCGACGTCGACGAGATTGAAGCCCGGATCAGCCAACTACAGGCCGAAAAGCGTGGCATTGACACGAAACTCAGCGACCTTTCGGAGGCCAGCCGTGAGCGAGACTCACTCGAAGAAGAGCACGCACGCGTTAGGAACCAGCTTGAAACCGCCGAAACAGAGCTCGAAAACGCGCGTGACTCACTCGAGACAGTCCAAGAATCTGACTCCGAACGCACAGGCTCCGACCAGCTCGATTCGCTACGCGAGACACAGTCAGAACTCGAAACCGTCACCTACGATCTCGAAACCGAGCAGGAGAGTGTCACCTCACTCGAAGCCGAACAGTCCGAACTCGAAGCGGAACTCGAGAAGCTTGCAACAGTCGATGATGGCGAACTGGACGACCTGGCCGGCCAGATCGAGCAGATTCGTGGTCGCAAGCGAGAACTCGATGAAATTGTCTCTCAACTGCAGACGGTTATTCAGTTCAACGAGCAGATAACAGAAGACGGTGTGACAGATCTCTTCGATGAGCACGGGACGACACAAACAGAAGCAGACGGAGGAGCGATCACGGACCAGCTGCTGGCAGATCAGGCAGAGGACGTCACATGTTGGACCTGTGGCTCGCAAGTCGATACTGAACAGATCGAAGCAACCGTCTCTCGCCTCCAGGATCTCCGTCAAGAGAAAGTCGAGCGGCGGAACGAACTCAACAGAGAACTCGAGGAACTCAAAGCCCAGCGAAAAGACTACGCGAACACGAGAGACACACGCACTGAGCTCGAACGAGCGCTTGACACGACTGAAGCAGAGCTTGCCGACCGGACTGATCGAATTGCTGAACTCGAATCACAGCGAGAAGACCTCCTCAAGGAGATCGAGGAGTTAGAGTCGGCTGTCGAAACTGACGACGACGACGAGGAACTCTTAGCTGCCCAGAAAGAGGTCACCCAGCTCGAACTCAAGCGTGATCGTCTTGAGCGGAAGCAAAACGCCCTCACGGAGGATATCGAGACGCTCGAAGAACAGCTTGCAGAACGAGAGCAACTCGAAACCCGCCGCGAACAGATCAACACAGAGCTCGAGGATCTCCGGACACGTATCGAGCGTGTCGAGCGCGAGGCGATCGAGGCGTTCAATGAGCATATGGCAACTGTTGTTGAGCTCCTCGATTATGGCAATCTCGCGCGGATTTGGCTCGAATACAAAAATCCAGATTCGAGAGCGGACGCAACCTTTGACCTCCACGTCACGCGCCAAACGGACGACGGCACAACGTACGAGGATTCAGTCGAACACTTGAGTGAAAGTGAGCGCGAGGTCACTGGCTTAGTGCTGGCGTTGGCGGGCTATCTCGTCCACGATGTGCACGAGGAGATGCCGTTTATTCTGCTAGATTCATTAGAGGCGATCGATTCGGAGCGTATCGCACAGCTAGTCGAGTATCTTGAGCAGTATGCATCGTATATTGTGGTTGCCCTCCTCCCGGAGGATGCTGATGCGCTTGACGACGACTATCAGCGTATTTCAGAGATCTAACGCCGAGATCGCTTAGCAAAAAGGGTCAGTCCCTCAAGAGAGGTAGAGGAGTTACTCACTCGTGGTGGCGTTCCCAATCACTGCTGATCACAGTAGCTGTTTCCTCGATCAAACGATCAATAAGTGAAACCGGGTCTGTATCCGCATCGACATCAGGTGAGATATCAAACACCTCAATCGAGACCGTCTGGACATCGTTCAGTCGGCCAGTAGGAGCGGTAACATTGAAAATCGTCCGATTGTAGATAACGATCGTCCGTTCATTCGAGACCTCTAAGTGTTCAATCCCCGCTTTCTCGAAGGCTGTGAGAAGATCGACTGGCTCAGCAAATCGATAGCGGACTGCTGGCCGCTCATCGGAATTCATTGTATCACGGGATATAAGAGCGAGAGGTATAGGACGTTCGGAGCTTCAAGAGCCGATTGGCCAACTCAACGGAGAATTTGTAAAAATCGTTTCTCAGCACAAGTATTTCGAAGTGTCTGTTACCTTGTGTTAAGAGATTCCGGTGAAAACGCTCGAGAGTTATAGGAGAAGCATCTATCGATATTCCACCTTGTGCAACATCAGAAGGGTCTGGTATAGGATAGTTGCACAAGGCTATGAGGAGAGTAACGTTTAGGACACACCCACCACTCTGCAAGTGTTCTTGACTCCAAGAACGTCTCTCCGGGTTTACAAACAAGGTGAAGTATATAATAGAGAACACTCTATAGCGAGAATCCCATCTAGATCCTTTTAGAACTGATTATAGGAGGTGAGGATTGCTTCTACCCTAAACTATAAACTATATTCTAGAACTAGTACTAGTAGTAGAGACGAAATCAGTGGTTCCTAATAAGATTCAGTGACTGCTGGTACCGACTCTCATACTCTTAAACGTATCTTGTACTGCTGTTCACTAAGACAGGTACCTTCGATTCATCTGGAACACTTGCAGAGTGGTGGGTGTGGGGTATATAAGTAATTAGAACAGATGTAACACTTGAACGGCGGTACGAAGATTTATGATAGTAGGGGGTGACGGACGATACAACTCAACAATCACAGATGGACCACGACGAGAACCCGTTTCAGAACGAAGACAAGATATTTGCTTGGAAACAACCTCTCAAAAAGGATTCCTATGAGCCTGACCAGATTATGCATCGGGAAGAGGAAATCAAACTCTACACAAACTCACTCCAAGATATCGTTGAGGGTCACGAACCAAACAACGTCTTCGTATATGGACCGACCGGTGTTGGAAAGACTGCCGTGACGAAATGGATGCGTGAGAAGTTGCAAGTCGAGGCGAAGCGACGGTCAGTACCTCTCCACGTAGTAGGACCGATTAATTGCCGTCACTACAAAACAGCCTATCGTCTCGTTACGACTATCGTCAATGAGCTCCGACCAGCTGACGATCAAGTAGCTGAAAGCGGCCATAGTACCGATCGAGTCTTTAATTTCCTGTACGAAGAAATCGAATCGCTTGGAGGCAATGTTCTTCTTATTCTTGACGAGATCGACAACATCCCTCCTGATGCTCGTAATGACTTCCTCTATGATCTACCACGAGCCGAAGCTAACGAAGATACGCCGATTAGCGAGGCAAAAATCGGTCTCATTGGGATTTCTAACAACTTGAAGTTCGTTGACGCGCTTGAGCCAAAAGTCAAATCAACACTCGGTGAACGAGAAATAGAGTTTGGCCCATATAATGCAAGCCAGCTTGGAGACATTCTCTCGTATTATGCCGATCTCGCGTTCAAGGATAGTGTACTTGACACTGATGTGATTCCACTTGCTGCAGCGTTCGCAGCACAAGAACGGGGTGACGTTCGGCAGGGACTTCGGATTCTGGAGAAGTCCGGGGAGTATGCTCGGATGGAAGGATCGTCTGTCGTCAATGAGGATCACGTACGCGAAGCAACGGAAAATATCGAGACTGATGAGATCCTTGACTATTTTGACGATAAACTCTCTATCCAACAAGGGCTAGCGTATATTTCGACGACGCTGATGGTCATTGAACCTCAGAAAGAAGCACGGACAAAGCATGTCTACAATCTCTATACAAAGCTTGCAGCCTCAGTCAATGCAGATCAGGTTTCTGAGCGAAAGTTCTACGAGTTTTTGGACCAACTCTGTATGCTTGGACTTGCGCGATCAACAGAACGCAACCTCGGCCGAAAGGGAGGTCGGACCTATATTTATGAGGTCACAGATGCTCCTGAAGACATCATCAACGCCTGTAAACAAGACTCTCGTCTCGGTGGTGTCTTGCCCAGCAACGTCTATGACATACTTGAACACTATCAGAAGGGCCAGGCCACTTCTTACCAAGCCCCCGATGAGTTAGAAGCCGAACAGCGAGACCTCTTCAGGTTCGCGTGACGCTCCCTATGGTTGGACACTGAGCCTCAATAAACACTTGCAGGGTGGTGTCGATGCTTCTCTCCTCTATCGTTCTCAGCAAACTAATGAACACTTGCAGGGTGGTGTTCATATCACAGGTGCGCTCTACTGAGTTCAGTAGAGAACACTTGCAGGGTGGTGTACATTGTAGAGAGCACGCCAATTCTGAACACACTAAGCGTCGACAAACATGGTACTACACACCAAGAGCTTATTTATTCGGCTTGAAAAGACTATCACGGCGTATGCCCGAGGAATATGTAACATCTGAGGCCAACCTTCCACCCGAACCCGAGGGCGAGGAAATTACGCTCCAGATCAGCGATAAAGACACAAGGGAGATATTCAGTACGCAGGCACGGGTAAGTCGAAATTCTGACACGCTTTCCGACCCTGTCCCGCTGACTGTAGTTAAGGGGCCTCACGAAAATAAAGAAGAACAGTGGTATATTGACATTCTCAAAACTGATATCAAATCCGAAAGTATCGATAGAGAGATCCTCCGTACAGCACTAATAGAAGTAAAGGAGGATGCGAACATTATTAATACTCGATCTGACGAAGTAAAAACAATACTTCGTTACTTAGTTAAAACTGGCCAATATAGTTCTGTTTCACAAGCGAGTCGGACAATTATGATGAAATACCTTTCCAATACGTATCCAGAACTTATAGACGAGTATGTCGATTTAAAAGTGAATTTTGAAAGACAGAATTTAACCGACACCGAACAGGAAAAACATGACAATTAATAGTCTACGCAGCTATCTGCAGGAACTTGACGAAGGCGGCGACCTCATCAGTATTGATGACCCGATATCATGGAATCTTGAGGCTAGCGCACTGACGATGCTAGCTAACGAACGTGATGCAAAAATACCATTATTCAAAAATGTTGACGGTTACCGCTTAGTAGGGGATCCGTATCGTGGGAGCCAACAAAGACAATGGGACAGGATTGCTCAGAGTATTGGTCTACCGCGAGACATCCCTCGAGAACAGTTCTACAGAGAAACGATCTCCCGACTCCAGAATCCACGTAAACCAGTGACGGTTTCTCCAGAGGACGCTCCCTGCAAGGAAGTCACACATCTGGAGGCAGATGTTGACCTACTTGAATTCCCATGGCCCTATATCCATGCTGGAGATGGCGGTCGATATTCGAACCTTCATACACTGATTGCGCCTGATCGAGACTCGGATTGGATCGATTGGTCATATCACCGAACAATGATTCATGATAATGAGACAGCAAGCGTACTCTTATTGGCCGGTGAACAGACGCCGAATCTCTTCTATTATAAGTATGAGCGGGAGGACGAACCAATGCCAGTTGCAATCGCTGTTGGCGCTGAACCCGCTGTTCAGTACACTTCCGTTATGTGGATCCCTACTGGACGGAGTGAGGTAGCCTTCGCTGGGGGTCTCAAAGAACGTCCAATCAAGCTCGTCTCGTGTGAAACTAATGATCTTTTTGTTCCCGCAACAGCTGAGTTGATCATTGAGGGCGAGATCGTTCCGAACGCCCGACGTGATGAAGGACCATTCGGAGACTATTTCGGTTATATGCATGGTCCACGGCGATCAATGCCTACCCTACGGGTTACCGGAATCACACACCGTGAGCGGCCAATTATCCCGTTCTGTGTTGAGGGTACAGGTGTTGGATACTCCGAAAATTCAACAAGTTCGATGGAAGTAGGCTGTGTCGGACCAGACGCGACCTTAGGTCTACAGGCCGGTGGATTTGAAATTGACCAATGTGTTCCTTGGCAATCAACCCCACGTGGCGTATACGTTATTTCGACCGCGAACACGGACCCTGGATATTTACATGAACTCGCAAACTTTATCTTCACTACGTGGGGTATGTTACATGTTGATTTCTTCATATTTGTTGACACGGATATTG